>JBPPMI010000116.1:0-5882 GCA_051305975.1 Solirubrobacterales bacterium | reverse complement strand
ATGTCCGCCACGCTGCCGGCCCGATTAGGTGAGCCCGCGAGGGCGATCGCCCTGTCCCGGCACACCGGGCGCGCCCGCGAGAACCTGCCGGTGATCGTCGGCACTATCGTCTCGCAGACGATGCTGAACATCTTCGCCCTCGCCGTACTCGGCGCGATCGTGCTGACCAACATCGGCGGCGTCTTCCACAGCGACACCAAGCAGGTCCTGGTCTTCAGCCTCGTTCCGCTGGCACTGCTGCTGGCGGTCGTGGTCGCGCCGGTAGTGCTGCGGAAAGGCCAGGCGAACAAGGACGGCCGCCTCGCCCGGGTGAGTGCCGCGATGCATTCCCTGATGGTCCAGGTCCGGCGCGGACTGAGCGTCTTCAAGAAGCCGAAGGCAGGCCTTCCGGCAGCGGGCCTCCAGCTCGGTGCCTGGTTCATCCAGCTGCTCTCGTGCTGGGCACTCATGTTCGCCCTCGGCCTCGACGCGCAGGCCGGCTTCGCCGCTTCCGCCGCCGTTCTCTTCGCTGTCAACTTCACGGCCGCCGTGCCGGTCACCCCGTCGAACATCGGCGTGTTCCAGCTGGCCGTCGTGGCGGTCCTCCACAACGGGTGGGGCATCTCGACCGCCGACGCGTTCGCCTACGGCGTGATCCTGCAGGCCGTGGAAATGGCGACAGCCGCCGCCCTGGGCGTTCCGGCGCTGGTCCGCGAGGGACTCACCTGGGGCGACATGCGCTCCCAGGCGATCGCCCAGGCCCCGGTCGAGCTCAGCTCGGAACCGCCGCAGCGCAGCGAGAAGAACCGTCAGTTCGACTCGATCTGATCCGGGAGTGAACGGCCTTCAGGCCGGGTAAGTCCCAGTTCGGTCGCCTCCGTTTCACGTCGGCTCGCAGCTTCTCGAGGACCAGCCGGTTGAAAACTGCCCGGGCGCCGAGACCGAGGGCCGCACCGGGGATGAGCTTGTGGGTGCCTGCCATGGGAACTCTCCTTGTTCGAGGGGTGATTCGATACTGACCCGGGACAGCGGTTAGTTTTGTCGGGATGGCAGACAGGCAGGGCACGGTGAGCGGGAAGGCGATGCTCGTCCCTTTTCAGACGCTCGACGACGAGCTGTTCAACACCAGCAACCTCACTTCCCGTGACCGGGTGAAGATCAGCCTGCCGCTTGTGCTCGTAGAGACCGACGCCGGGCCGGTCACCGGCGGGAAGCGGCAGCGGGTAGACGCGCGGGTCCCGAACTGGCTGCGCGTGGTCTTCTGCTACTCGGGCTCGACCTACGGCCCCTGGGAGAAGCTTCCGCGAAACACCTTTGTTGCGGTTTCGGTCGTCCCGGAAACCGGGCAGATCGTCGATGTCGGCATCGCGGCGGCCGAGGCCGAGTACGAGCAGTACCGGGAGGTCGCGGTCAAGTACTGGAAGCTGACCGAAGCGCCGCTGGCGCCGGTCCGCACGGTCGCCTCGCTTCCCGGGAGGGCGCCGAAGTTCCTGAAGAGCCTGGTCAGGGAGCTGAAGGACGTGGCCGGTGAGATCAGGCATCTCGGCGACACCGGTCCCAGCGACCCGCACGCATACGATGAAAAAGAACTCGAACAGATAAGACGGAACGCGGACCAGGTCGGTCTTTCGCTCCGGAACAAGCCGAAAGAGCTCGAGAAGTTCCGGCAGAGCGCACTCAGCGCGGGGGACATCGTCGCCGACCGGGTGAAGGCGGATCCCCGCCACGCGCAGGAGCTCGAGGTCTTCCTCGACATGAACCTGCGGTACGGCGCGATCACCGAAGAAGAGGCCGGAGCCTGGCGTGCGCGGGGCGGTCTGGGTGACTGAACCGATCCGGGCGATCTAGGATCGGACCATGCACGACGGAGGACCTCACGACGACGACCGGACGAGCGGCGACCCCGCCCTTGGCGACCCCGGGAATGACCACTCGTCGCATGCGCACGACGCGGCTTCGATCTTCAATTCGCACGCGGCCCATTACGAGGAGGCGCGCAACCGCCTGATCCCGCCTTTCGAGGATTTCTACGGCGCCGCGATCGACGCGGTCCGGCTGGCCGGACCGGAGGTGCGCCAGGTTATCGATCTCGGTGGTGGCACCGGGATGCTCACCGCCATGGTCCGCGACGCATTCCCCGCCGCCCAGGTCACACTTTTCGACGGGGCATCGCTGATGATCGAGAAGGCGAAGGAGCAATACGGCGAGGAACGAATCAACTACGTCGAGGGCGATCTCTATGGCGACCTGCCCGACGGGCCGTGGGACGCAGTCGTGTCGGCCCTCGCTATCCACCACCTGACCGACAAAGGCAAGAAACACGTCTTCGAATCCGCCTTCGAGACGCTCCGGCCGGGTGGCATCTTCGTCAATTCGGAGCACATCCTCGGCCCGACGACCGCCATGGACCGCGAGTACCGGCACTGGCACGAGAAGTGTGCCCGCCACAACGGCATCAACGACCTCGAGTGGCAGCAGGCGGAGGACCGCATGCTCGCCGACCACCTTTCACCGCTGGACATCCAGCTGGAGTGGCTGAAAGCGGCCGGTTTCGAGGACGTCGATGTTCTCTTCAAGGACCGCGGCTTCGCCGTGATGTTCGGACGGAAGGCGGCCTGACGGCATGGCGGCCGAAGCGCGGACCGGACCGGTTTCGCAGCTCGTCCACGAGTCGCTGCGCCGCGAAATCCTCGAGGGCAAGCTCGAGGCGGGGGCCCCGTTGCCGTCGGAGCGGGTCCTGGCCGAGCAGTTCGGGGTCAACCGCCACGCGGTGCGGGAGGCCCTGAAGCGGCTCGAGCAGGCCGGCCTCGTCCGGATCACGCACGGCGGTGCGACCCGGGTGCTCGACTGGCGCGACACCGGTGGCCTGCAGGTTCTGCTCGACCTGCTCGGCGAGACTTTCGACCCGCCGCCCGAGATCGCCCGGTCGGTGATCGAGATGCGGGCCTCGGTCGGCGTCGATGCCGCCCGCCACTGTGCCGGTCGCGCCTCGGCGGAGGACCGGGACACGATCCGCGAGATGGCCGATGCCGCCGCGGGCCTCGTGGGGAAGGGCGACGACGAGCTGGACGTGGCCTTCGCGGCGATGTGGCGCGCGATCGTCGCCGGCTCGCACAACATCGCCTACCGCCTCGCCCTCAACTCGCTGATGGAAGCGATGCTCGCGTACGGAGACATCGCCCAGCGGATCCGCCCGACCGATGCGGACGGGATCCGGGCCCTGGGAGCGGCGATTGCCGCGGGCGACGAGGACGGGGCAGTGGCAGCGGCCCGACCAATGCTCGAATCAGACGTAAAGACCTTCCACTGACCGTCAAGACCTTCGACGACCCCAACCCCACCCAATAGGTCCGGGTCGGGTTCACCGTCGTCCCAACGGCCAAACCGACCCGGACGGATTCTTGACTTGGGTCAGCGTAACTGGTATAACCAGTTGCATGGTCTGGTCGGACCACCGTTTTGGACACCTGATTCACAGGAGAAGCTTTGCAAGACGAATACCTCATCATTTACGCGATTCCGTTCTTCCTTCTGTCGGTCGCGCTCGAGTTCGTTGCGCTCCGTCATGCCGCGCACGAGCACGAAGACGATTCGGATGCGCCGGTAGGTTACGACGTCAAGGACAGCTCCACCAGCATGACCATGGGACTCGGCCACCTGTTGGTGGCCGGGGTCTGGAAGCTCGTCCTGCTCTTCGTCTACGCGGGCATCTACACGCTCAGCCCGCTCGCGCTCTCCGCGAACGACTGGTGGGTGTGGGTCCTGCTCTTCTTCGCCGACGACTTCGCCTTCTACTGCTACCACCGGAGCCACCACCGGATCCGGGTCTTCTGGGCGACCCATGTGGTCCATCACTCGTCGGAGCACTTCAACTTCTCGACGGCCCTCCGCCAGGACTGGTCGCCGTTCACCGGCTCGATGTTCTGGCTGCCGATGGCGCTCTTCTTCCCGCCGTGGATGATCTTCGTGGCTATGTCCTGGAGCCTCATCTACCAGTTCACCCTTCACACGGAAGCGATCGACAGGTACCCGCGGCCGATCGAATGGTTCTGGAACACACCCAGCCACCACCGGGTTCACCACGGGTCCCAGGAGCAGTACCTCGACAAGAATTACGGGGGAATCCTGATCATCTGGGACCGTTTGTTCGGCAGCTTCGAGCCGGAAGCCGAGCGCGTCCGTTACGGACTGACGAAGAACATCGAGACGTACAACCCGGTCCGGGTCGCGTTCGGCGAGTTCCACAACATCTGGCGGGACGTCAAGGCCGCGGACACCTGGCGCGATCGTTTCGCTTTCGTCTTCAAGGGACCTGGCTGGAAGCCTGACCCGGCGTCTCCCGAGAGCTCGAAGGGGTATCTCCCTGACAGGGGAAGCCCAGGAGCTGCAGGTGGAGGAATGACGAACGTCGAGAACCAGGGTGAACCGATTCGCGGTGGCGCTGGTCGCGCTCCTCGTGTCGCTGGTCTCGACGCTGCTCTGGCGGGTAACGCCGGCGCCCAGAAGGTCGACGGCATCCCGGGCAAGGCCGCAACCGCCCGGTCAACCTCTAGCTGACCCCGACCAGCGCCTTGTTCGCGCAGGGCCAGGCCTCCGGGCGTACCCGGATGCCGCTGAGCTTCAAAGCCAACGCGGGAAGGGACTACACGAGCGCGGGCCGCGCCCGCATCCGCATCCTCAAGTAGTCCGACCCGCTCTTCCTTGACACGAATCTGACCAGTGGGTATAAACTGAACTATATGGTTCAGTATCAACAGGTCGACAGGACGTTCGCAGCCCTGTCCGACCCCACCCGGCAGTTGATCCTCAATCGTTTGGGGGAGGGCGCCGCCACCATCAGCGAGCTGGCCGAACCGGCCGGCATGTCACTCACAGGTTTGAAGAAGCACGTGGCGATCCTCGAAGAGGCCCGTCTTGTGAAGACCGAAAAGATCGGCCGGACCCGTCACTGCGAACTGGACGCGGAGGGCTTCGACGAAGCCGCCTTCTGGATCGAGGAATTCCGCCGGCAGTGGGCCGAACGCTTTGACCGACTCGACGAAATTCTCGAAAGAAAGAAGAAGGAAGGAAAGTCAAGACCGAACGAACACGAAACGAAACGAAGATCAGCACCCCGAGCGACACCGACATCAGGATCGAGCGGGAGTTCGAAGCTCCCCGCGAGATGGTCTGGGAGTGCATTGCCGACCCCGACCTCCTCATCGAGTGGCTTGGTCCGCGCCGGCTCCGGATGCGCATCGAAAAGTACGACTTCCGCGAGGGCGGCGAATGGAAGTACGTCCACATCGACGAGGACGGAACCGAGTACGTCTTCTTCGGTGAGTTCGGTGAGTTGCGTGAGCCGGAGTTCTTGTCGCAGACCTTCAACTACGTCATGGAGCCGCCTATCCCACCGGCGCAAGAGCATTACGAACTGACCGAGCTCGAAGGAGGACGCACCCGACTGGTGACCAACTCGACCTTCGAATCGAAGGAGCTCCGGGACGGCATGCTCCAGGCCGGAATGGAGACTGGTGTCAACGAAGGCAACGAGCGCCTGGACGAACTGCTCGCCCGGAAGCAGCTCGGCGAGGACTGATATGTCACTTCTGGCGAGGGGACTCAACTAGGCTGGGTGCGTTTCCTATACCTATGACGTAGGAAACGCACCCATTCTTGGTTGGGGCCCTCGTTGGGCTAGAGGGTCGCGCACTCCTTCTTAGGGGGTGTCCTTTCGACGTCGCCCAGGGCCTGGGGCTGGTCGCCCGACTCGTATCCGACCTGCCACCGGGCGCCGTTCCGGCCGACGCTCTGGACGAAGGTACCGCCCTTGATCTTCGCTTCGATGATCGCCGTGAACTTCTTCGGGCCCTTGACCTTCGCCCCGTAGACCTTCCAGCCGAGCTTGTTCACGTTGCCGGCGA
>JBPPMI010000115.1:0-5199 GCA_051305975.1 Solirubrobacterales bacterium | reverse complement strand
CGGCCTGACCAAACGACGGGCCCGGGGTGCCGGCCTCGACTCCCGGATCCACTCGACGATGGACTACGAGACCACCCGAGCCTGGGCCCGGGCGATCTATGGCGGTGGCTTCGAAGGCATCAGGTACCGGCCACGAAGTGACCTCGCAGGGTCGCTCGCCTCGTTCGCCCTCTTCTCAACCCCAAGCGGTTCGCGGCCGAGGCTCACATCCACGCAGCCGATACCGGCCGAACTGGTCGCTCATGCACAAAAGCACTACGGCCTGAAGATCATCCCGGCCCTGTTCCGCGACTGAATCGTTAAATACCAACGGCCCCAATAAAGGGGCCGTTGGCGAGGGAGGAGAGGTAATGCATCGACTGACGAGGTTATGAGGTCAGCCGATCTTCTCCGGTAAGCCGCTCTCCGCGGCCGGCCGGGCTAAGTTGCTCTAGACGAGCGTGGTCACCTGTTCCGTGACGCGGTTCACGAGCTCCTGGGCCTTTTTGCCCTGGGTCTCGGCGAGCTTGCTGGCATCAGCCTGAACCTGTGAGATCGTCTTGTTGACGTCCTTGTTCGTGGCCTTGACCTGCTTCTCGACGTTCTTCTGCTGCTTGCGAACGTTCCGCTCGAGCTGGTTGCGCTGCTTCTTGGCCTGCGTGGTGGCCTTGCGACGGGTGGTCGCGCCACGGCGCTCGGCACGCTTGAAGGTCTTGGTGAGTTCGGCGCGGTAGGACTTGACCTTCTTCTCGGCGGAAGCCTGGTCGGTCCACGGTTCGACGAGCTCGGACACCTTCTCGGACAGGTTCAGCGCGGCGCCGACGGGAACGTCAACGGCGGTCTTGGCAGCTTCGCGAGCGGTCTCGCGGGCTTCCTGAACGGTCTGGGTGAGGGACTTCTTCGCGTTCTCAGCATCGATCTGAGCAGCGTGGGTCGCCTTCGAAGCAGCTTCGGCGCGGAGCTGGGCGGGGGTGCGCTTCTTCGCGGGGCTCTTGCGAGCGGTGTTCTTCTTAGCGGCAGACTTGGTGGTCGACTTCTTGGCGGTTGCCTTGGTCGAGCTCTTCTTGGTGGTGGCCTTCTTAGGGGCCTTCTTGGCGGTTGTGGCCATGATGGTTATCTCCTTGAGTCGTTGAAAGCAGAATACTTATTTGTAAGGATGTTTGAAGTGTAGCACTCATACGAACATTTGTTCTCTTTTGTTCGCGTGCTTGCATCACACAGGCCAATCCCGCCCCTAGAGCCGAATCAGCCGCAAGAAATCCTCCGTCCACCCGCGACTGGGTGCGTAAGGACGCCTATGGGGGTGCAAAAACGCACCCAGTCCCATCGGGCTTTCGAGGGGTTCCGGTCGGCGCCGCGAAGACTGCGGAACGTTCAGCCGCGGCTGTTGATGAGGGTCTCGAGACCCTCGGGACTGCTCGCACCGGTGACGCTGAAACGCTGCTCGAGGTCGAAGCCGACCTCGGAGAGGCCGTCATCACCGAGCTCGATGAAGGCGCCGGCCTCGCGGGCGATGAGCTGCGCGGCGGCGATGTCCACCGAGCGGGAAGGATGCGGCGTGACCATTCCGTCGAGGCGGTTGGCCGCTACATAAGAGAGGGTGATCGCCAGGGAGCCGACGCAGCGGAGGCGATAGATCTCGCCCCGCAGCTTCTCGAGCAGGGGGATGATCGCACCGGGCTCGGCCCCTTCGACACCGACGACCTCGAGCGGATGCTTGCCGGGGATGACCTTCAGCTCTCGCTCGTTGAGGAATGCGCCCTGGTCGGTCTGTGCCCAGTACTCCTCGTCGGGACCGAAGTCGTAGACGTAGCCGAACTCGACCGCAGCCATGTTCGGCGCGGAGGCGACCGCGATCGACAGGCTGTGGTTCGGAATCGTCTTCCGCACGTTCAGCGAGCCGTCGATCGGATCGATCACTACCCAGCTCTCGCCGCCCCCGTTGAACTCGACGGTTCCGCGCTCATCGGAGAACGCGGTGAACTCGGCACCGTCCACGGCCAGCTGGTCGAGTTCGGCGAAGACGATGTCCTCGCACTGGCGGTCCAGCACGAGCGTGTGGTCGCCACCTTCACCCATGCCTTCGTACTCGTCGCGGTCCTGGACGGTGACGCTCGCGGCGAAGAGTTTCTTTTGTTCCTCGACGATGCGGCGGCAGATATCCAGCCAGTTGGCCGAGATCGGTGGAGATGCTTGAGGGGAAGTCACCCGTCGCATGCTATTCACAGTCGCACTCCGGGCGGTCCGGTCGGGTACTTTTGGACTGTGTCCTCTGATCCCCAGGCCGATGATCCTATGCCCGAACCGCGGCGAGCCGTGACCGGACACGAATCGGGTCCGCTGGTAATCGAAGGCGGAGCCGGGACCGGGAAGTCGGCCGCGCTCGACGCCCGGGTCGCGACCCTCGTCGGACGCGGAATGGATCCGTCGCGGATCGCGGTGATCACCTCGACCCGGAACTGCGCGACCGAACACCGCGACCGGCTCGAAGCGCTGCTCGAACCGCCTTACGAAGAGCTGGTCGTAGCCACCTGGGAGGACTTCAGCGAGCGCCTTCTCCGCGACTGGCCCGTCGCCGCGGGGCTCGACCCCGGCTTCGAGATCGTCGGTCCGGCCGAACGGCTGGCGATGCTGCTGGTCCGCTTCGATTCCCTTCCGCTCCGCCATCACCAGATTCGCGGCAACCCGACCGGGCTCATGACCGGTCTCCTCCGCCGGATCGACCGGCTGAAGAGCGACGGCATCTCCGGCGAAGAATTGAAGGCAGTCGCTGCGGGCGAAGAGGAGCCGGAAGCGAGCCGGACCCTCGAGGTCGCCGAGCTGATCGGCGTCCACGATCGGATGCTGGCCGGGCTGGGTGCGATCGACTCGAACGACGCTTGCTCCTTCGCGGCGTCGATGCTGGCCGGGCATGAAGACGTCCGCCGTCAGTTTGCCGAACGCTTCCCCCATCTGATCATCGACGAACTCGAAGACCTCTCTCCGGTGCGTGCCGGACTGCTCTTCGAACTGGCCGCCGCGGCGGACTCGCTCGTCGCGGCCGGAAACGAGAGCGCAGCCGTCGCCAGAGCCGGCGGCGTCGAACGCTTCGCGGTCGTGGTGCCGGGGGCCGACCGGGTCACCGCGTCCGAGTCGGAGCTCGGGTCCGATGCGGTCGATGCCGCCCGTGCCGTACTTGCCGGTGGCCGGATCCCGGTGTCCGAGCAGTGGAAGCCGGGATTGGCCACCACGCCCGTCCGCTTCTGGCGGTCGGGTGGCGCCCAGGCCGAGGCCCAGGCTGTAGCCCGCGAAGTCGAGCATGCGGTCAGCGAAGGCGCGGCACCGGAGACGATCGCGATCACGGTCAAGGACCTGAACCGCGACGGCGGGCTGCTCGCTTCTGCACTGGCCGAACGGGGAGTACCGGCCACGGTCGGGGGCGGGGCGGCACTGTTCCGCCAGCCCGAAGTCCGCGACACGATCGCCTGGCTCCGCGCCCTGGCCGACCCCGATGACGCCCCGGCAGTCACCCGGGCGATCACCCGGCCCCCGATCGAACTGCGCTCGGTCGATCTCGCCAAGCTGACCGTAATCGCCCGCCGCCGAAAGCTCGACATGGTCTCCGCCTGCGACGCCGCACTGGAGAGCCCGCAGATCTCTCCCGAAGCCCGCCAGCGGATCGAGGCTTTCCTCTCTCTATATAAGGCGGCCTCCGGCGCACTCGACGGGCACCGCCCCGATGTCTTCGTCCGGCGGCTGATCGAGCGCGTGGGTTTCCGGCGGCAACGCCTCTTCGCCGCGAAGCCCGAGACCGCCGAACGGCTGCTCGGGCTCTCCCGCCTCGCCGAGATCGCAACCGCATGGAGCCGGCGCGATCCGGACGGCTCCACCCGCGAGTTCACGCGGTACCTGTCGGCTTTGGCCGACACCGGTCTGGAAGTGAAGGGCAGCCGCGGTGAGGCAGCGGGTTCGGTCCAGATCGTCGCGTACCCGGAGGTCAAGGGCCGCGCCTGGTCGCGGGTTTACCTGACCGGGCTCCAGCGAGCCGATGACGAAGACCGCCGGGCGATCGCCAACGGGATCACCTCAGCCGGGGAGGGGGTCGTCCTCTCCCGCATCGAGACTCCGTCTGCGGGCAGCAGCGTGTCCGGGCCCTTCGAAGACGCCTTACACGTGGTCGGCGGTCTCGAAGAGGTCCACGAGGAAGAACTGTTCGGCCCGGCCGAGGACCTGCACGCGACCTACCGGATGATGCGCGACGAAGTGCTCGAAGCGTCCTGGAAGGCCGGCCGCGAACTGAGCGAGCCGCGCCTCGACACCGCGATCGACGTCAACCGCGCGATCACCCGGTACCTCGAACTGCTGAAGCTGGCGGCTCTCGCTCAGCGTCCCGGTGGTGCCGTCGACGAAGAGTCGATCGAAGCGATCAACGGGCTGCTCGCCCAGGTGGCGACACCGGAGCAGCTGACCGAGCTCACGACCTCGACCCTCGACCCGTACCTCCTCGCCAACGAGAGGGACCGCGGCCTCCGGCAGGAGCTGATCGATTCGAAGACCGAACCGTCGCTGGCCGCGTTCCTCCCGAAGCGGGGAGGGGACCTTCGACTCTCGGCCTCGGACGTCGACCTCTACCTCACCTGCCCGCTCAAGTACAAGTTCGCTCGCGTGTTCGGCATCCCGCAGGCGCCGACGATCAACCAGCGGTTCGGCATCCTCATCCACAATGTCCTCCAGCGGTTCCACGACCCGAGGCTCACCGACACCGACGACCAGGGAATCGACCTCCTGATGTCCCTGCTCGAACAGGGTTGGCGCCGGTCCGGATTCGGCGACACCAACGACGAGCTCCAGTTCAAGGACCGCGCTTACGCGGCGATGCGGAACTACTGGCAGACCGAGAGCGTCTCGGACTCACAGCCCGTGTGGCTGGAGCGGCAGTTCGAGTTCAAGATCGGTCCGCACTACGTTCGTGGACGGGTGGACCGGGTCGACCGTCGCGGCGACGGGCAGTACGAAGTCATCGATTACAAGACCGGCATGAAGGTCAACACCGAGCGGCTCGGCGGCGACATCCAGCTCGCGATATACCGGATCGGCGCGGCCGAAGCCTGGGACCTCGAGGTCGACAACGGCAGCTACTACTACGTACTCGACGGAGAGAAGGTCGACATCGCCGCCGGCCCGGACGAAGCCGAACGCATCGACCGCACGGTGCGGGAGGTGGGAGACGGAATCCTCAGC
>JBPPMI010000114.1:0-2308 GCA_051305975.1 Solirubrobacterales bacterium | reverse complement strand
GACGCCGGGATGCGCCAGCTGCTCGGGGAGGGCTGGATGCACAACCGCGTCCGGATGGTCGTCGCTTCTTTCCTGACCAAGGACCTCCACCTCGACTGGCGCGAAGGCGAGCGCTGGTTCATGGAGCAGCTCGTCGACGGTGACATCGCCTCGAACAACGGCGGGTGGCAATGGGTGACCTCGGTCGGGACCGACCCGAAGCCCTACTTCCAGCGGATGTTCAACCCGATGACCCAGCAGGAGAAGTTCGACCCCGACGGCGAGTACGTGCGCCGGTGGATCCCCGAGCTGAAGGACGTCCCCGACGAGCATCTGGTCAGACCATGGAAGATGACGGAAATCGATCAGGCCACTTCGAACTGCCAGATCGGAAAGGACTATCCGGAGCCGGTGGTCGATCATGCCGAGGAACGTCTTTTCGCGATCGAGCGTTACCGGGCGGCAGCCGATGAAAACCAAGACGAAACGAGCAGCAATTGACCGTTGAACCGAAGAAACCCTCGACTTTTGACCAGGAGATCATCCGCTGCGACGAGCCGGAGATCATCGCCGAACTGTCCGATCCCGAGCGCCTCGAACGGATCAACAAGGAGTTCGACGAAGGCTTCGAGCTGCTCGAGGATCTCGGTCCGGCGGTCTGCGTGTTCGGATCGGCCCGGACCGCCGAGGACCATCCGGAGTACCAGCTGGCGAGGCAGGTCGGCGCCTCGATCGGCGAGGCCGGCTACACCGTGATCACCGGTGGCGGGCCCGGTTCGATGGAGGCCGCCAACCGTGGCGCGCAGGACGCCGGAGCGACCTCGGTCGGACTCAACATCGAGCTGCCGCACGAGCAGGGTCTGAACCCGTACGTCGACATCGGCAAGGAATTCCATTACTTCTTCGCCCGGAAGTTGATGTTCATGCGTTACTCGTGGTCGTTCGTCGTCTTCCCGGGCGGCTTCGGCACGATGGACGAACTGTTCGAGGTGCTGACCCTCGTCCAGACCAACAAGGCCCGGCCCCATCCGGTCGTGCTGGTCGGCTCGGAGTTCTGGCTCGGTCTGCTCGCCTGGATGAAGGAGCACCTGCTCGAGGACGGGCGGATCAGTCCGGAGGACTTCGACCTGTTCACGATCGCCGACGACCTGGAGAAAATCGTCAAGGAAGCGACGGCGGGGCTGCCGGCCCTCCCCTACGGCCTCGCCTGACCGGGCAGCGAGAGCCTATTTCGGCTCGAAGCCGTGGACCGTGTAGTACCCGATCAGGTAGAGGTTCTTGCCGTCGGAGATCATCGGCGTGTAACCGGGCGAGTCATAGGAGAACGTCTCTTTGTGCGACTTGACGTCGATGCCGATCGACTCGGCCGTCTTGAAGCTCGAGGTGTAGACCGTGTGGCCCACCACGGTGGCGGTGCCGGGAACGGGGCCGCCGACGTCGTAGCTCCATTCCTTGTTGCCGGTGGCGGCGTTCAGCGCGTAGAGGTTCGAGTCATAGGAGCCGATGTAGACCGTGAGCGGGGTCCCGGGCACCTTCTCGAGCGCCGGTGACCCGTAGATGTCGCCCTGGGTCGTGAACGACCAGGCCTGCTTGCCGCTCTTCTCGTCGAACGCGTAGACGATGCCGTCGTTCCGGGCGAGATAGACCTTGCCGCCTGCGACCGCGGGCGAAGAATAGAAACCGCCCGTGCCGCCCGGTGAAGTGGAAGTGGTGTCGGTCTTCCACTTGACCTTGCCGCTCTTCGCATCGAGGGCGAATACGGTCCCGGAGTAGTTGCCGAAGAAGACCGTCCCTCCGTTGTAGCTCGGGCTGGTCTTGACCGGAGTCCCTGCCCGGTGGTTCCAGATCTCCTTGCCGGTCGCGGCGTCGAACGCGTAGACGACACCCTCTTCCGAGCCGATGTAGAGCCTCCCGTCGACCACGATCGGAGAGGACTGGACACCGCCCTGGATGGTCTTCTTCCAGTCGACTTCACCGGTCTTGGCATCGAACGCGACCAAGTCGCCATGCTGGAAGGCCACGTGGACCCTGCCGTCGTAATAGGCCGGCGCGGTCGTGTCGCTCGGCGGGCCGACGTCACGCTTCTGCTTCTGGATGTCCCAGAGCACCTTCTGGTCGCTCAGGCTGAATGCCCGGACGTTCCCGTACTTGTCGGCGAGGTACGCGACTCCGTCCTTTACGGCCGGCGGGAACTCGATCAGCACCCGGTCCGAGAAGCTCCACTTCTGTTCCAGCGGCGGGTTCAGTGAATCCGGTACTTCGAGCGAGTGCTGCCGCTGGCCGACCCGGCCGAAAAGCGGCCAGTCGATGTCGCCCGGATCGAGCTTGG
>JBPPMI010000113.1:0-6984 GCA_051305975.1 Solirubrobacterales bacterium | reverse complement strand
AATCTCGGCCGGGACGGCAGGAATCGACTCGGCGTCCGGCGTGGGTTCCTTGTTCAGGGGCACGCCTTCACCTGCGGCGATTGCTTCTTCCGACTTGGAGTCGGAGGGCAGGGGCAGGTTGGGGACCAGGTCCCGGACCTTCTCGCTGATCGGCTCCTTGGAACCGGATCCGCCGGCTTCAGGGACGGTCGAGGGATCGATCGGTCCCGGGGTCACCCGTGCGTTCTTGTTCTTCTTCGGAGTCCTGCGCCTGAGCAATTTCTGTCTCCCGGTTGGCCTTTTATGGTCGAACCCTACCCGCCTCTGGCAAGGTAGTCACGTGGACGATCAAACCGGCTGGAAAAACTGGTGGCGAAAACGTCGCTGGTACGAACGGAATCGCCGGATGGGACACCGCCTGCGCATCAACCGCCACATGGCGAGGACCGGTGCCTACATCCGGTATCCGGTGGAGGGGGAAGTGCTCGAAGGCCTCGATTCCGGCCGCCTCACCATGGGACCGGGAACCCAGCTCGAGCCGGGCTGCTGGATCACCATGGCGCCGGAGGCCCGGGTCCGGATCGGGGAAGGCTGTTTCCTCAATCGCAACGTGATGATCGCGGCTCACCGCGAGGTCACGATCGGGGACCACGTCATGTTCGCCAACGGGTGCTTCGTGGGCGACGCGAGCCACCGCTTCGACGATCCCGACGTCCCGATCACCTGGCAGGGCTTCACTTCCAAGGGTCCGGTCCGGATCGGTTCGAACTGCTGGTTCGGGGTCAATTGCGTGGTCACCGAAGGCGTGACAATAGGGGACCACTGCGTCATCGGATCGAACTCAGTGGTCACTTCCGACCTGCCCGACGGCGTAATCGCCGCCGGGGCTCCGGCTCGCGTGATCAACGAGATCGAGTTCAAGGAAAACTGAGACCGGGTGCGTTCCGGACACCATAGGTGTCGAAAACGCACCCAGTCCAGTTCACGGTCGGGTCAAGAGCTGAACGGCTCCCAGTCCCAGGACTTGCTCGTCTCGATGCCCTCGCGGTTGAGCCTCTGCCGCAGCCGTTCGAGTTCGGCCGGATCCACGCTGTACACGTGCTCGGGGCCGGGGAAGGCGCCGGAGCGCACTTCGGCGACATAGTCGGCCACGCCGCGCCTCATCTCGGAGCGCACATCGGAGTACCGCTTGACGAACTTCGCCATGTGGCCGTCGTTGATGCCCGCCAGGTCGTGGAGGACGAGAACCTGACCGGCCGTGACGTTCCCGGCACCGATCCCGATCGTCGGGGCTTCGACCTTCTTGACGATCATCTCGGCGACGGCCTGGGGAACGGCCTCGATCACGATCGCGAAGCAGCCGGCCCGGTCGAGGGCAAACGCATCTTCCGCGACCTTTATCGCGACGTCGGCGGTGCGTCCCTGGGCCCGCATGCCGCCGAGGGCGGTCGCGGTCTGGGGGGTAAGCCCGACGTGTCCCATGACCGGGATGCCGGCTCCGATTATTGCTGCGGCACGGTCGACCGAGGCTCCGCCGCCTTCGAGCTTGACGGCGTCGCAGCCGGCTTCTTTCACCAGGCGCTGGGCACTGGCGATCGCGAGCTCGTTCGAAGCCTCGTACGAGCCGAACGGCAGGTCACCGACCAGCAGCGGAGTCTTCAGGCCGCGCCGGACCGCCTTCGTGAGGATCGTCATCTCGTCCATGCCTACCGGCACGGTGCTGTCGTAACCGAGCACGCAGTTGGCGGCCGAATCGCCGACCAGGACCACGTCGACGCCGACCTCTTCGACCACCTGGGCCGACGGGAAGTCATACGCGGTGATCATCGTGATCGGCTCACCGGCTTCCTTCATCTCGGCGAGACGAGTGATAGTTACCGGTTTGCGGTCGTCCTGACCCTGAACGCTCCGGGAAGCTGAACTCATGGGGTGCTCCTTGTCTTTCTTGGCTCAATGAGAATGTTGTCGATCAGGCGGGTACCGTCAACCTTGGCGGCCACCGCCACGAGAATCGCTTCCTCGCTGTCATCGATTGCCGGGTCGAGGGTCCCCGGATATCGCGCTTCGAAATATTCGGGTTCGATCCCGGCGGTCTCGAGATGGCGGACGCCCGCATCGATCGCGGCGTCGAGTCCGGCCTCGGGGTAGGTCCGTTCGGTCTCGAGCAGGGACGCCCGGATCGCCGTTGCCCTCGCCCTGGATTCGGGCGAGAGGTAGGCGTTGCGGGAACTCATGGCGAGGCCGTCGGGCTCGCGCACGGTCGGCAGCACGACGATCTCGGTGCGGAAGTCGAGGTCTTCGGCCATGCGCTTGATTACCGAAGCCTGCTGGGCGTCTTTCTGGCCAAAGTAGGCGAAGTCGGGATCGACCGCGTTCAGTAGCTTTGCCACGATCGTCGTGACCCCGGAGAAGTGGCCGGGACCACGGCTGTCCTCGCTCCCGCAGAGGACCTCGGTCAGACCGGTCACCTCGACCTTGGTGGCGAAGCCGGAGGGATAGACGTCGTCGGGTTCCGGCGCGTAGACGAGGTCGACCCCGGCGCCCTCGGCGATCGCGAAGTCCCTCTCTTCGTCGCGGGGGTACGAGCTCAGGTCTTCTCCTGCGCGGAACTGCGTCGGGTTGACGAACAGGCTCATGACAACGAGGTCCGCCTGTTCCCGGGCAGCCTTGAGCAGCGAGTTGTGGCC
The DNA here is from genome assembly GCA_051305975.1 of Solirubrobacterales bacterium. Lineage (GTDB taxonomy): Bacteria > Actinomycetota > Thermoleophilia > Solirubrobacterales > 70-9 > 67-14. Next base: position 4,318 of record JBPPMI010000113.1, on the reverse strand, counting down.
CTCGTGGAGGTAGCCCATGGTAGGGACCAGGCCGACGGTCTTTCCGCCGGCGCGGTTCCGCTCACGGACTTCACGCAGTTCGGCGGGAGTGCGCACGACCTTCATCGGGCTGCCACCCCTGATTGCTCGCGGGCCAGGTCGCGGGTGCGTTCGGCCATGGCGTCGTAGAGCCCGACGAGGTCCGGCCGGGACTCTGCCAGCGCGGCCCGGTGCCGGCTCACGGTTGCTTCGTCTCCGCGGCTGATCGGCCCGGTGAGCGCCTGCGCTCCGCGTTCCCGCCAGTTGTCGAGCGAGCGCTGGACCAGGGGAGCGAGCACCTCTCGTGATCTTTCGACTCCGAGCTCGTCGAGAAGGCCCGACGCGGTCTGCTCGAGGGTTACGAGGAAGTTGGAGGCGATGCTGGCGGCGGCGTGGTAGAGCGCGCGGTCGGCCTCGTCGATCTCGAACGGCTCCATACCGAGACCCGAACCGAGCGCACTGGCCATACCGGCCGCGGTGGCCGTGTCTCCGGCGATCGCACAGGGGCAACCGCTCAGGTCGGTTTCGCCGTCGGGGACGGTCTGGAGTGGATGGAGCGAGAAGGCACCTTCGGCCTGGGCCTCGGCGAGCGGTTCCAGTGTGGTGGCGCCGCTGGTGTGGCCGGTGAAGCGGGGCAGGGAGCCCGACCCGGCGATCGAAACGGCTACTTCCCCGATCGAGCCGTCGGGCACGCAGATCAGGACGGTCTTCCCGGCGAGGTCCAGGTCCGTTTCGCGACCGGCGAGTTCGACCTCGATGCCGGCTCCGGCGGCCGCCTTCGCGATCGATTTGCCGACCCTTCCGGGCCCGATGATTGTCAGCGCCTGCGGCGCAGTCGTTTCCTGATTCATATTCGGCCGTTCCAGTTCCTTTTCAAGCGGATACCAGACGGAAAGAGTTGCTTTGTATTGGTCCTGCGTGGCCCTGATCGGGGCCCGGTCCATCCCCTTTACGGGTGACGGCCATCTCGGATTATAGGCTGCGCGCATGGTCGGCTCCCGGGACAAGAGACGAAGCGAGCTGGTCGAGGTGTTTCACGAAGCCCGCGGCTGCGTCAAATGCCCACTCAGTGAGTCAAGGACTCAGGTGGTTTTCGGCGCCGGCAACGCCGATGCGGACCTGATGTTCGTCGGCGAGGCACCCGGTGCGGAGGAGGACCGCCAGGGCCTGCCTTTCGTCGGACGTTCCGGCGCCCTGCTCACTTCGATGCTCGAGCACGCCGGCATCAAGAGGGACGACGTCTTCATCGCGAACACCCTGAAATGCCGCCCGCCCGAGAACCGCGATCCGACCGCGGCCGAGATCGAGACCTGCAGGCCGTGGTTGTTCGAGCAGATCCGGCTGATCGAGCCGCGCGTGGTTGCCACCCTCGGCAACTTCGCGACGAAGCTCCTCACGGGAGACCAGACCGGAATCACCAAGGTCCACGGCAAGCCGCAGGTCAAGACGCTCGGTTCGCGGACCGTGTTCCTGCTGCCGTTGTTCCACCCTGCGGCAGGGCTCCGGGCGAAAGGCACCGCCGAACTCCTGGCCGCGGACATCGACGCACTTCCGGCACTCCTCGAACGCGCCCTGCCGGAGCAGCCTTGAGTTCCGGCGGAGCAGGAGTGGAAACGTCCTCGGCCGAGGAGACGGAACGGCTGGGCCGGGACCTGGCCCGGGATCTGGCACCAGGGGACCTGGTCCTCCTGAAGGGTGAAGTCGGTACGGGCAAATCGACGCTCGTGCGCGCGGCCATGCGGGAACTCGGCGTGGAAGGGGCGATCCCGTCCCCGACCTTCACGATCGGGCGGACCTACGCAGGCCGGGTGCCGGTGTCACACCTCGATCTGCACCGCGTCGGCTCGATCAGCGACGAAGACCCCGGACTGCTGAACGAGTATTTCGGTCCGGAGAAAGTGGTCTTCGTGGAATGGCCCGGAGAGTCCGAAGCCGACCTGTCCGCATCGGCTATGCGAATCAGGTCGGTCCGGCTGGCTCACGCGGGAGGCGACCGCCGAACTATCGAAATCGGAGCGGTCAACTCGAGGTAATGGCCGTCCCTACTGGCCAGCCTGCTTCATCGCTTCGTCGATCTGCTTCTGGACTTCTTCCTGCGCATTGTTGATCGCTTCCTGTGCGTCGTCGACCTGCTTGTCGGTCTCGGCGTCGGACGGGAGATCGCCGTTCTGCTGGGCTTCGTCGATCTGCTGCTGGGTGTCTTCCTGGATCTGTTCGGCCTGCTCGGAAGCGTCCTGCTGGGCCTGATCGATCTGCTCGTTGGCGTCGTCGATGGCCTGGTTGACCTGGTCGTTGCCGTCGTCGCCACAGCCGGTCGCGAATGCTCCGGTTACTCCTACTGCGAGAATGGCGACTGCCGTGCGCCAGCGATTCATCTCAATCATGTGTGACCCCTACTGTTCTTTTTCATTTGAATGGAACTGCGATTCACTTTTCGCAGCCTATCGCCGCGGTCGGCCTTGAGAATCGTCGGTTTCGACACCGCCACGGATGACACCGTCGTCGGCGCGACGGTTGACGGAGAGACCGTGTCCGAATCGCTTGTACCGCCTGGCCACGAGGGGCGGCCGGTCCACAGCAAGGACCTGCTTGCCGCCGTCACCGCCGCGGCTGAGGCCGCCGGAGGCTGGCCGAAGGTCGACCGGATCGCGGTCGGGAAGGGTCCCGGGACCTTCACCGGTATCCGGATCGGCCTGGCAACGGCCAACGGCCTCGGTCTGTCCACCGGGATCGACCTGGCGGGCGTCTCCACCCTCGCGGCGCTCGCCAGGCCGATGCTCTCACCGGACCGCCTCACCCTGGCTCTGCTGGACGCGCGGCGGGGTGAAATCTTCGCGGCGCTCTACGGCCCGGACGGTGAAGTCGTCCTGGAGCCGTTCGTATGCGGGCCCGACCAGCTGCCGGCACGCATCGAGGGATTCGGTCCTGGCCTTTTGGCCGGCAAAGCCGCCGGCCTGTTGGCCGGCGGCCCGGGGGCGGTACGATTCAGCGAAGTCCTGGAACGGTCAGGAATCGAAACCGCCGGGCCTGAGGCGGGTTTCAACCATTTGAACGCAAGCGCCATCTGCGAACGTGGTGCCGTCGTCGATACCCGAGAACTTTCCAATCCCCTCGAACCCACATACCTGAGAGTCCCCGATGCACAACTCTGGCTTGAACGAGACGGTCGAAAGGCCGGCACCTGAACCACCGGCAGTCAACCTGCGGGACCTGACGTACGCCGACCTGGCAGTAGTGGTTTCGATCGAACGCCGTTCCTTCGTGAGCCCCTGGTCACCGGGAATGTTCGTGCTCGAGTTGTCGAAGGCTTCCACCATCGGCCTCGCGGCGTTCGACGGTGAGGACAGGCTGACCGGATACGCCGTCTTCTCACGATACGACGCCGCCTGGCACATGATGAACGTCGCGGTCGCACCCGAGCAGCGCCGCCGCGGGATCGCGTCGGCCCTGATCGATGGAGCACTCGCCCGGATCGAACCGGATGCTCCGGTCACCCTCGAAGTCCGGCCATCGAACGAATCTGCGATCGCCCTCTATGAAACCTTCGGCTTCCGCAGTTCGGGCTTTCGCAAGGGCTACTACGCGAACGGCGAGGACGCCATGATCATGTGGCGCGGCGATCCGGCCAGGGCAGGAGTCCCGGCCGAAGCCACAGCCGGGAGCTGACCCTGCCCGCACTCGCCATCGAGACGTCTTGCGACGACACCTGCGCTGCGGTCCTCGATGGCCCGGTGATCCTGTCGAACGTGATTTCTTCCCAGGCGATCCACGACAGGTACGGGGGAGTGGTGCCCGAAGTCGCGTCCCGGCACCACCTCGAACTCACCGGTCCCGTGATCCAGGCGGCACTCGCTGAGGCAGAGGTCCGGATCTCGGACCTCGACTCGATCGCCGTGACCGCCGGACCCGGCCTGATCGGCGCGCTGCTGATCGGCCTGAGCACGGCGAAGGCCATGGCGGCCCCGCTGCGGCTGCCGCTCATCCCCACCGACCACCTGAAGGGTCACGTGGCTGCCAACTTCCTCGAACCGGACCCGATCGAGCCGCCATTCATCTGCCTGATCGCCAGTGGCGGCCACACGCTGCTCGCCGGCGTACGGGAGCACTGCCGATTCGAGGTTCTGGGGGAGACCCTCGATGACGCGGCCGGCGAGGCGATCGACAAGGCCGCCCGGATGCTCGGCCTGGGCTACCCCGGTGGGCCCGCACTCGAGAAACTGGCCGCGGAAGGCAACCCGGGCAGGTTCAGCTTCCCGGTCGCCATGAGCCGCGACCCCGGCCTCGACTTCAGCTTCAGCGG
>JBPPMI010000112.1:0-5734 GCA_051305975.1 Solirubrobacterales bacterium | reverse complement strand
TCCTGCCCGGGCACGGTCCGGCAGTGACGGATTTGGCCGACTTCGAACGGTTCGTGGCAGCGCTTCCTCAGGACTGATTCGGTCTACCGCCTTGGCGGGCAAAACAGAGCTCGAACAAGCTCTGTGTCTTTGCCCTCCCAAAGACTTCACAGTTCTGAATGAGGATCCAAGTTGGTGTTTCCGGTCTCAGTCATAGACTCGGCCACGAAGCACGTTGAGATGCAAGTTACCTGCGCTATACGCCGCCCTGATAACTCGGATCTCAATGAGCCGGATGGCCCGGACCAAGGCGTGGTGCGGGTGTTCCTGTCCAGGTGCCTAGCTAGTTGTCAAGCCTTGAGCCAAGCAGCCCTTCCAAGTGAAGGCAGCATTCGCCGAGATCGCATCCTGGACAGGAATACCCGTAACGCGCCACACGGATCGCTCTTAGGGGATCAGGAACTCGGGATCGTTCGCGGCCAGGATCCACCAGGCGGCTCCGGCTGCAGCCGGCCACACGTGGTACTCGGCGTCGATGTCAGGGTTGATGTCGGTGACTGTTTCGTTCGCCTGAAGAGGAGCGGCGCTGCCGCCCTTCGCGGTGACTTCACGCCATTTCTTCGATTCACTGTCGAGGCCCTTCACGTCACCTCCGTTCGCCGCCGTGGCCGCACGCACCTGAGCGGTGCCTTCGAACCAGATGACACTCGGCACCTTGTTCGAGCTGTACGGCTTGAAACCGGAGAAGAACTCCTTCGACGACCAGGTCATGTTGTACTTCCGCACGTTGCTGGACAACTGGATCTTCCGCTGCTTCACTCCGAAGTTCTCCGGGATGCGGTCGAGCACTTCGCTCGCCTGATCCCTCTGATCCTGGCCTGCGAGAAACATGGATCCGACCGCCTGGACGTCGAGTGGCTCGACGTCGTCGTCGAGGCCCTGCCTGAAGTGGAGACCAGACTTGTCATCGACCATCAGGTCGCTGTGAATCGCGGCGGAGATCCTCTCAGCCGCCTTCAGGTACCGGTCCGCACCCTTGGGATCTGCTTTCGCGAGCCGGACCAGGAACGTGTACGCGATCAGGTTGTGGAGGGTCGAGCTCCATTCGATCTTCGGCCCGCCCCTCACCAGGCCGTTTTCGGACTGGAGTTCAAGAAGGAACTCCGCCGAGCGCCGCGCCGTGTCGAGGTATCGGTCTGAGTCGAAACGCAGGTCGTAGGAAGCGGCCGCCAGCCCGAGCCAGGCGACGTTGCCGGACCGGAAGAGACTCGCGCCTTCGCCATTGGTCACGTTGAAGGCGATGTCGATCGCCCCCGTGTTGAACTGGAGGGCGGCGAGCTGGTCGAGCATCTGGGTCGCCTGGCGCTCCTCTCCTAGCGAAACGAAGGCTGCCGCGGTCACTGCCGAGTCGTAGGTCCAGGACCAGTTGACCAGCCGTTCATAGTCAGGATCGTCCTTGGGTATCTGGTACGAACGGGCGAGGAGGGTCGGGTCGGTCTTGTCGCTCGCCGAGACCGATGCCCTGGGTGGCGAAGAGAGGGGCGCGCCGGGATCGCCCGCCGGTGCCGAAGTGTCGGCGGCGGCTGACAGGCCGATCCGGCGATGCCAGCGGAGGCATCGCCGACGCCTGTCGTTCGCTTTCTGCCGGGCCTTCTTTGGTCCGGTGTTGCGCTTCTTGCCACAGGCCCTGACCGGACCGACCTGCCTCGCCAGCCACTTGGCCAGTCTGGTCTTCGGCGGGACACCAGCGGTCCTGGGCCAGGCCTTCTTCACTTTGCCACCGACCCGGTGTTTCGCTGCATTCGCCGCGTCGGCTCCGACCGTTCCGGACTGGGCTGCGGCCAAACCGAAAATCAGTGCGGCCAGCAGCAACGCGGCACCAATCAGACCAACCACATCCGGACTGCCAACTCTGCGACGCCTTGTTTCCATGCATCACTTATACCCACGAAATGACGCTCTCGAAGCAAAGGACACAAAGACCAGTAGTCACCCCCTAGTCAGGAATCGGACCAAAAGCCTCGATGATTTTCTCGTTGTATTCAACGATCTGCTCGTTCGGTATGAAGTAGGTCGGCGCCCCCGGAAAGATCGCGTCGGCGAACTGGGCCACCTCTTCGACCTTTGCTTTCACCTTGTCGACCGAACCGACGGCGCAGTACTGCTCGACCATCTCGTCGGGGATCGCGGCGGCCACGCCTTCGATGTCACCCTTGCGAAACGCCGCGGCGGCGTTGGCAGCGTTTTCCCCGAAGCCGTGCATCTCGTAGAGGGGCAGGTAGGTCTTGACGGTCGAATAGAAGGCGACGGTGCGCCGGGCCGCGTCCATGCCGCGTTCGTAGTCATCGTCGATCGCGACGCAGACGCTCGGCAGGTAGGTGAAGTCGGACCGGTCGCGGTTCGAGCGGGACAGTCCGAGTTCGAAGGCGGGAACTATCACTTCCTCGATCCACTGCGCGGAGCAGAGCGGGTGGCCGATCAGCCCGTCCGCCACGTCACCGGCCATGCGGGACATGCCCTGCTGGACCGCCGCCGTATAGATCGGGATGTCGGCCCGGACCGGCGGGGTGGCCCGGTACCAGCCCCTGATGTCGAGGTCGTGGTACTCGCCCTTGAATTCCACCGACTCGCCGGCGGCGGCAGCGTGGATGATCGCGCGGGTGGCCTCGATCGTCTCGCGGAGGTGCGGGGCCGGCTTGCCGTAAGGGGCGTTGTGCCAGGTTTCGTTCAGGCGTTTCACGCCCGGCCCGAGGCCGAGGCAGAAGCGGCCCCCGGAGATTTCGTCGATGTCCATCGCGCTCATCGCCATGGTCATCGGGCTGCGGACGAACCCCCACGCGATCGACGTGCCGATCTGGGCCGACGATGTCTGGCTGGCGAGCCAGGTCGTCTGGGTGAAAGCGTTCCGGAAGAGTTCGATCGCCCAGACCGACTCGAATCCCGCGGCCTCGGCTTTGAGCGCCAGGTCCGCCATGTCCTGCGGGGAGTCCCCCATCGCGCCGATCGAGACACGGTCCATAGCCGTCATCCGGGGGAGGCTATCCGCTGGCCGGAGGAGACGCGTCCGGCCATGCGCCGACAACCTGGTTTGAGCCGGATGGATCGGGGTACTGGTGTGGTGACTTGGGTACTCGTGTGTGTATGGGCGGCGCAGGAGCCGTCCGAGGGATGTGGGTTCCACCAATGTGGCACGAAGTCAATCGAACAAAAGGGGTTAGGGTGCGCTCAGAAGTCGGCAGTATTCGCAGATTCGATTTCGGGATGAAGGTGGCGCTGTTCGCCGCCCTCCTGGTTTCTGGATTGGTGCTTTCCGCATCATCCGCGAGTTCGGCGTCCGCCGAACCGGTCAAGTTCACTTTCGACGAGGGGATCATCAATCTCGGAAGTGACCCGACCACCCAGGGTCTGGCGATCGTTGACCCCGCAGCGACGCCTCCCGATGCTCCCGCGACGCTCCGCGGCGAAATCGATGCAGGCAACAGCTTCACGGCTCCGGCGTCGGGATTCAGCTTCCCGGAAAAAACCATCGTCGCTTCCGGACAGAACGTCAATGTGAAGATCACCGCGAGTGGCAACACGACCGGCAGTTTCGATCCAACCACCGGCGCTACCGAAATCGAGATCCCGGTGACCGTCCAGCTGACCGTACTGGGAACGACCTGTACGACCGGCTTCCCGCTCGAACTGGCCACTTCCGGCACGCTCGCCGAGCCGGGTGGCAGCCACGACGGGGTCCCCTTTGACCCCGGCACCGGTGAAGGGGCCCTCTACGCCCCGACCGATGTTCCTGCAACGACCCCGGCGGGCCCGGTGTGCAACATAGTCAACGGCCTGATCGCCGGCCCCGGCGCAATCTGGCTGAGTGGCACCGGTGGAATCGACCCCGGCATCTCGACCACGTACGTCGGCGGCGAGGGGACGACGTTTGCCACGACGAACGGTGGCTGGGCACCGGCTTCCAGTACTTCCGGGCTATGCCGAATCCTCCTCCCCGGGGCCATCTGCCCGGGAGTGACGGGCACCCACCAGGCTGAAGGAGGCACGGGTGGGCCCGCCGACGGCTATCTCCAGGAAAGGGTGAGCGGACTGCTCGTCCTGCCGAACGTGCTCGGTGGCAGTTCGGTCGGCACCTGGACCAGCCCCGCCTTCACCTATGAGGGAGCCGCGGGAGAGCCGGCGCAGAGCCTGGCCTTTTCGCTGGCGACGAAGGCCGGCGTAACCGACTTGCTGCGCATGACCGGCGCCACTTACGAGGTGGAACTGGTCAAGACGAGCGATTCATCGGCGATACAACTCATCGACGAAGCTCCAGTCGCGGATTCGGCGACGTGGACCTCTCAATCCGGCCTCGATCTCGACCCCGCGGCTCTCGAAATGGGAGCTACCTACCAATTCGTCATCACCACGACGGTCACCGTTCAGCTCGCCGGCCTCATCAGTTCCGGCTCGGTGGACTACGACGATGTGGCACTGGTCGCATCGCGTGCCGACGTGGGTCCGACCGGCCCCACGGGTCCGACGACCGGCCCGACCGGTCCCACCACGACCGGGCCCACCGGGCCCACCGACGGTCCCACCGGCCCGACCGGACCGGGCGTCCCGATAGATCCGGGCAACTTCGGTACCGCCATCTACGACGGCAAGTACCTGTACCAGCGGCTGAAGTGCCCGAAGCGCTTCAAGCCGAGGTGCCTGGGCAAGGCCTCCGGGGTTACCAGGAAGACCCTCCGTAAGCCGAAGAAGGCAAAGCCCATCACCGCAGTCAAGTCGGTCAGGCAGAAAGCCGGCAAGTGGAAGATCGTGAAGCTCAAGGTCAAGGCCAGGTACCGGAAGCGCATCGCCAAATTCGCCACGCTGAGCAGGAAGACGCTCGTCGTACGTCAGACCATCAGGTCGAAGAAGTTCAAGAAGGGCAAGAAGCAGTACGTGTTTCACAAGTACCTGGTCCGAACTGCCGGTTAGAACCGGCGGGGCACCAACGAGGAAAGGGCCGGCATTTGCCGGCCCTTTCCTGTTACAGCTTCGAAGCGGTTGACTAGAGCTTCTGGAGCAGCGTGCCCGTTCCGATGCCGCCGCCGCAGCACATGGTCAGCAGGCCGATTTCCCTGTCGTCCCTCTCCATCTCGTGGAGCAGGGTCGTCATCAGACGGGCGCCGGTCGAACCGAGCGGGTGGCCGAGGGCCATCGCGCCACCGTTGACGTTCACGCGGTCCATGTCCGGATCGAGCTCGCGCTGCCAGGCGATGACCACCGAAGCGAAGGCCTCGTTGATCTCGACCAGGTCGATGTCGTCAATGGTCATGCTGTTCCGCTCGAGCAGCTTCTGCGTGGCCGGGATCGGACCGGTGAGCATCATCACCGGGTCGACGCCGACCGCGGTCTGGTCGAGGATCTTCGCGCGAGGGGTCATGCCGAGCTCGTCGGCCTTCTCCCGGGTCATCAGCAGCATCGCGGCCGAACCGTCGGAGACCTGCGACGCGTTGCCCGCAGTGACTTTGCCGTCCTCCTTGAAGGCGGGCTTCAGGTCGGCGGTGGTCATCGACGGTGAAGTGCTGAAGACCGATCAGGGAATCCGCCCGGGTACTTCGGTCGAGACCCTCGCCGGCCTGAAGCCCGCCTTCAAGGAGGACGGCAAAGTCACTGCGGGCAACGCTTCGCAGGTCTCCGACGGTTCGGCCGCGATGCTGCTGATGACCCGGGAGAAGGCCGACGAGCTCGGCATGACCCCTCGCGCGAAGATCCTCGACCAGACCGC
>JBPPMI010000111.1:0-5074 GCA_051305975.1 Solirubrobacterales bacterium | reverse complement strand
AGACATTGCTCTTCAAGGGACCCGCCGCCGAGGAGTTCCGCCGCGCGCCCTGCACCCGGGCCGGCCACCACGCGTACGTCGGCGGGTTGATGGAACACACCGTCGCGGTCGGCACGCTGGTCACCGAGACCTGCGTCCTCCACCCGAAACTGAACTCGGACATGCTGATGGCCGCTGCCCTGATCCACGACGTCGGCAAGACCGAGGAGTTCACCTACGGCGCCGAGATCGGCCTGAGCGAACGCGGCAGGGCGCTCGGTCACCTCCACCTCGGCGCCGAAATGATCACGGAGGCGTCAACTGCGCTCGAACGTGGGGAGCGCGACGCACTGATGTCCACGGTCATGTGCCACCACGGCACCGACGCGCTCCGCCTGCGCCACTTCCCGTCGCCCGAGGCGATCGCGCTCTACCGGTTGAACGCCCTCGACGCCCAGGTCAAGGGCGCCCTCGAGCACGGCATCAACTGAGGTTTCCCAATTATTGAACGATGATTGGTATGCTCTGTCGATGAACGTCAGGGAGATTCACCTAAGGGGCTGGGTACTGCTTGCGATCGGCATCTGTGCGGCGGGACTGGCGATGCTCGTGCCAGGTCGGGCCAACGCGGATCTCGTGGACGCGAAGCTGACCGCCTGCCACCTCTCCGCGGGTGGCTGGTGCCGGGAGATCGGCCAGATCACACCAGGCGAGACTTTCGGCATCAATATCGACTTGACAGTAGGCAAACTGCTCGGAGGTGGAAGCCGGATCTACGTCAAGGGACCGGACACCACGGTTTTCTCGCCGGTCTCCCAATGGGTTCTCCGACTCTCGAACCACAACGGCTACGAGCAGAGGCCCTACGAGGTTCTCGACGACGGACGGATCATTCGGGCAGAGATCGGGCCTTCGCTCTATCCGGCTCTCGGACACAATGAAACGGCGACCGCGAATTTTGCCGAGGTGAGCGACATGACGAAGGTCGGAAACATCGATTCTTTCCGGGTCGCGGTCTGGACCGACCTCGATGAGGTGCCCATGATGACGAACTCGGTCAAGGTGGGAAGCGGGAATTCCGGAACGCGAGACGACCTGAGAACGAAGAACGTTGCGGGACCTTCGGGCAAGACCGGGTCGAAGCGGGTGGAGTTCAGATTCCGCTCGGATGACGCTTACAGTTTCGGCTGCAAGCTGGATGACGGCAAGTGGAGAACCTGTTCATCCCCGAAACGTCTGCGGGTCAGCAAGGGCAAACACACCTTCCTGGTTCGGGCTGTCGGTGTTACCGGGAAGCTCGGCCCGATCGTCAAGCGCCGCTTCACCGGCGTCTGAACGCGACTTCAGGCCGCGTCCCGGTCTCCATCTTCGACGACTGACAGACCCGAAGTCTCCTCTTCAACTCCCGCGCTTTCGAGCGCGATCATCTTCGTCGTGGTCTCGACCGTCGGGGCCGGCTCGATGTCCTTCGCCGACTTGGCGCCGGCATCCTCGATCCGCCGGAGCTGCGGTACCACCCGCGCCTCGTAGGAGGCGATCGCCTGGTTGTAGCTGTCGGTGGCCTGGCCGAGTGACTTGCCGACCTTGTTGAGCGGCTCGGCGAAAGTGAGGATCCGCTTGTGGAGTTCCTTGCCGGTATCGGCGATCTCCTGGGCCGAGCGGGCGATCCGGTCCTGGCCCCAGCCGTAGTAGATCGCGCGGAGCAGGCCGATCAGGGTGGTCGGCGTGGCGATCAGTACCTTTTCCTTGAGGCCGTACTCGAGGAGGCCCGAGTCCTCGGCCAGGGCGGCGTGGTAGATGCCTTCGCTCGGCACGAACATGACCACGAGTTCCGGACTCTGGTCGAACTGGTCCTGGTACTTCTTGTTGCGCAGGATGTTGATGTGGTTCTTGACCTGATGGGCGTGCTGGGCGAGAAGCTCGGCACGCACGTCCTCGTTGACGGCTTCCTGGGCTTCGAGGAATGCCTCCATCGGGGCCTTTGCGTCGATCACCACGATCTGGCCGCCGGGCATGTTGACGGTGACATCCGGGCGGAGGCGCCCGTCGTCCCCTTCGACCGTGACCTGGGTCTCGAAGTCGCAGTGCTCGATCATCCCGGCAAGCTCGACCACGTTGCGAAGCTGGACCTCGCCCCATGAACCGCGTCCCATCGGCTTCCGCAGGGCGGCAGACAGCCCGCCGGCTTCGTTGGCCAGGCTGCCGACACCCTCGCGCAGCTGCTTGAGCTGCTCGCCGAGCTCGGACTGGGCCTTGACCCGGTCCTTCTCGAGAGACTCGACCTTCATCTGGACCTCGGAGAGCTTCTCGGTCACCGGGGTAACCGCCGTCTTGATCTCGGCGGTGCGCTTGTCGAGCTCGTTCTTCTGCGCGAGACGGTCGAGCTTATGGCGGGCCTCGATGTCCTCAGCGAGCTGCTTCGAGGTCTTCCGCATGATTTCGTCGGAGATGGTCGCCATCTCCTGCGAGAGCTGCTTGCGGTCGGCCCGGACCAGCTCGAGCTGGCGCTCGTAGCTGTCCACCTGAACGTCCATGCGTTCCTCGAGCGAATTGACCTCTGCGGTCTTCGCCCTCAGCTCGGCCGTGGTGTCGGCGTTCCTGCGTGACAGGTACGCGTATGCGGCAAGTGCTCCGAGAAGTATTCCTATGGCCAGTCCGGCAACGATCATCATTTCCTGTCGATTTGTCCTTTCCTCGAGGATGAATCTCGGTTCAGACGGAATCTCGTTCGTCCGGCTCAGGGGTAGTCATAACCCAGCCACGACCGGGATCGCCTTGAGCTGTGATCGGAAGTTTCGGCCCTTCTGACAGTTCCCTTGCAGAAATGGCCAAGTCGGCCTGGGACCGCCAGACCAACCTGGCGAACGTCTCAGGCGGCGTCTCGATCTTCGGTTTCGACGACCGACAGGCCGGAACCTTCATCCAGTCGACCGGCCGATTTCGACGGGCCACTCTCCGCAGCTTCCTTGAATTTGTCGGCCATCGTCGGATTGCCCCGGGTGAGCCTCTTGATCGTCACGTCCTGAGCCTTGTCGTTGGCGAGACGCAGGTTGTTGGCCGACTTGAGCAGCGACGTCTTGGTCTTCTCGAGATTGGCGATGGATTTGTCGATCCCGTCGATCGCATCCTCGAACTGGCGTGAAGCCAGGTCGTAGTTGCGCTCGAAGCCGGACTTGAAGGTCTCGAGTTCTTCCTCGAAGTTGGAGATGTCGATGTTCTGCGACTTGATCAAGGCCAGTTCCGACTTGAGCTTCAGAGTCTTGAAGGCTTCGTTGCGGATCAAGGTGATGATCGGGATGAAGAACTGCGGCCGGACTACGTACATCCGCGGGTAGTGATGTGAGACATCGACGATGCCGCCGTTGTAGAGCTCACTCTCCGGTTCTAGCAACGAGACCAGCACTGCGTAATCGCAGCCCTTTTTCTTCCGGTCCTCGTCGAGCTTCTTGAAGAAGTCTTCGTTCTTCTTCTTGTTGGCGCCCGCATCGAGTTCGTTCTTCATCTCGAACATGATCGAGACGAACTCGGTACCCGACTCGTCGGACTCGCGGAATATGAAGTCGCCCTTGCTGCCGCCGCTGGCGTCGTTGTCCTTGCCGAAATCGGCGTTGGGGAAGGCGCCCGCGCGGATCTTGTTGAACTCGATCTCGCAATGCTGCTCGAGGGTCTCGCCGACCATCTTCGTGGACAGCTTCGCCTTCATTTCCTTCAGGCGATCGATCGCCTCGTCTCGATCCTTGATCTGGGTTTCGTACTTCTCGCGGAGCGAACTCTCAACCAGTTTCTGCTCGGTCGAGCGTGATTCCAGGTTCCGCTTGAGGTCGTCGCGTTCCTTTTCGACTTCACCGAGGGCTTCCTTGAGCTCGAGCTTGCTGGTCACGTCCGCCTTGTCCAGGTCCGCCTTGAGACGTTCGATCTCGGCGTCCTTCCTGGCAGCTTCATCCTTCAGTTCCCCGGCGGCCTTTGCGGCGGCCAGCTCGGTGCTCGACTTCAGCTCTTCCCGGAGGCGTTCGATTTCCAGATCCTTCTGGGTTGCGGCGTCCTTGAGCTCGCCGGTGACCTTGGCCTGGGCCAGCTCGATGGCGGTCTGCTTCTCCCGCTCGGCTATTTCCAGTCGCTCGTGGATCGACTTCTCGAAAGCCTCGTCACGCACCTGGTTCAGGATGTCCGCGTAACCGGCTTCATCGATGGTGAACGTCTTTTCGCAATGCGGACAGTTGATCTCGTGCATTTCAAGGCTCCTTTCGAGTGTCGCCGGTGGAGGATCCAGCTTAGGCGGTGGTCAGGATGCTCTAGTGGGGTCGGTCCGGCACGCGCGTTCCTGACGACACTGGACTCTTTAGCGGTCAATCTTGATCGTGACTGGGAGGTCGGCGGTTCTTCTTCGTTTCTGAGCGAATCTTCTTGCCGGTCAGGCGTCGCTGTTTTGCCGACCGGGATGGTCTCGTGGGGCGTCTCGGCTTGGCCACCTCCAGGGCGCGGCCGAGCTTCTCCTCGAGCCGCTCCAGTGCGAGGTCGCGGTTGCGGGCCTGGGAACGGGCATCCTGGGCGATCGCGGTGACCGGGGAACCGATCTTCCGCTCGATCCGTGCTTTCTGGCCCGGGGTCAACACGAGTGAGGCAGACACATCGAAGACCGCTTCGATCCTCGAAGCGGTGACGTTGGCGTGCTGGCCGCCGGGGCCGGACGAGCGGGAGGCCCGCAGCAGGATCTCGCTGACCGGGATGAACGGGCCACCCCGGGGCCGGATCCCGGCCTTCACGGCGAGCTCGGGCCGGTCCCGGGCGCGGCCGTGTCGAGCGGGACGGGCGGATCGTCCGACTTGAAGACCCGCCTCAGCAGACGCCACGCCATGTAGAGAGCGAGGGCAGCGAAGCCGATCTTCAGCGCCCGTTCGGGCACGGCGTTGGCGACGACCACCCCGACCAGGACGCCGACCGGCGACAGCAGACCGATGACCGCTGCGTCCTTCATGTTCACGTTGCCGTAGCTCCGCTGGCGCCAGGTGCCGATCACCGAGACGAGCGCGATCATCAGGAGCGACGTCGATTCGGCCTCGACCTGTCCCTTCGAGAGGACGATGGTCATCGCGGG
>JBPPMI010000110.1:0-5172 GCA_051305975.1 Solirubrobacterales bacterium | reverse complement strand
GCCATCGGGTCCTGCCAGGTCAGCGTGCGGGTGCTGGTCGCATCCGGCATCGACTCCGCGAATTGTTCGGCAGCCCAGCGGGCCGTCGGCAGCTCGGAGAGGTCCTGGTCGCTGCTCACCGGTTGTCGGTCCGATCAGCTGCGGGCCGCGCGGTGACCTGACGGTTCACGGCGGCCGGGTAATGGAGGTCGGCCATGATCTCGGCCTCGGAAAGTTCGATCTTCAGAGGGGCGACCTTCACTCTGGTGCGGTTTCGGTTGTTCTGCTTCATTCTGATTCCCTTCTCACCGCTCCCCGGTGAGTGGTTACGGGTTTCGTCAAGAAACCCTCGGTTGAGATGACCCTACAACTGGTCAGTTGCGTCACGCAACCATCTGTGATGGTTCGCACAGTTGCTTCAAAGGACTCGAGGTGCCACAATCGCATAGTGCTCTACCACGACTATCCAGGCCAGGTCTGTTCGATCGCGTCTTCCCTCGAACTGGTCGGCGAGCGCTGGTCCCTCCTGATCATCCGCGACATCTTCCGCGGCCGCCGCCGTTTCGACCAGATCCAGGGTTCACTCGGCGTCGCCCGCAACGTCCTCACCGCACGGCTGACCCGCCTGGTCGAGGAAGACGTCCTCGAGAAGCGGCCTTACCAGACCAACCCGGAGCGGTACGAATACTTCCTGACCCAGAAAGGACTCGACCTTTGGCCGGTCCTCATGGCCTACCTCGGCTGGGGAGACAAGTACTGCGAACCGGAGAGGGGCCGTCCTCGTCTGATCGTCCACAAGGGCTGCGGCGGAGGAGTGAACGACCGCCGGATCTGCGAGAAGTGCGGCAAGCCGTTGGAAGCCAGAGACGCCGAATCAATCCCGGGACCGGCAGAACCACATCCCGAAGAAGAGTTGCAGGAAACTGCGAAGGCCTGACCCCTCGGGTCGCGGGTCCTGTAACCAAATCTTCCTCGGAACTCCTCCCTCCGGTCCGGGATTCCGAGAGAATTTGGCGCCACCCACTCCACGCTGACCTCAGGTCGACGCAGTCCATAGGATCCGCGCATGAACTTCGATCTGACTGACGAACAGCGCCTGCTCCGTGAAACCGTCCGTGACTTCGCCAGGAATGAAGTGGCTCCTGTTGCGGAGGAGCTCGATCGCACCAAGGCTTTTCCTTACGAGATCGTCCAGAAGATGGCCGACCTCGACCTCATGGGGATCCCGTTCCCGGAGGAGTACGGCGGTGGTGGCGGCGACATCCTCTCCTACGCCCTCGCGGTCGAGGAACTGGCGCGGATCGACTCGTCGGTGGCGATCACCCTCGCGGCCCACATCTCGCTGGGCACCACCCCGATCTACAACTGGGGAACCGACGAGCAGAAGGACGAGTGGATGCCCGTCCTCACCTCGGCGAAGAAGCTCGCCGCTTTCGGCCTGACCGAACCCGAAGCCGGATCGGACGCCGGCAACACCAAGACGCGTGCCGTGCTCGACGGCGACGAATGGGTGATCAATGGCGCCAAGCAGTTCATAACCAACTCCGGCACCGACATCTCGGGTTGCGTCTCGATCACCGCGGTGACCGGCGAAGACGACCGCGGCCGGGTCGAGATCTCGAACTTCATAGTCCCGAACGGCACCCCGGGGTACACCGTCGAGAAGGCGTACCGCAAGATGGGCTGGAACGCCTCGGACACCCATCCGCTCAGTTTCGAGGACGTGCGCCTGCCGAAATCGGCGATGCTCGGCCCGCAGGGGGACGGTTTCAAACAGTTCCTGAACATTCTCGACGGCGGACGCATCGGCGTGGCCGCGATGTCCGTCGGTGTCGCCCAGGGCGCGCTCGACGAAGCGATCAAGTACGCCAAGGAGCGTCAGGCCTTCGGCCAGTCGATCTCGAAGTTCCAGTCGATCCAGGCGAAGATCGCCGACGTCTCCTCAGCCCTCGAAGCGGCCCGCCTGCTGACCTACAAGGCGGCGATCATGAAGGACCGCGGTGAGAACTTCACCCTGACCGCCGCCCAGGCAAAGCTGATCACCGGCCGCCTGGCGGTACGGGCGACCGAAGAGGCCGTCCAGATCCACGGCGGTTACGGCTTCATCGAGGAATACCCCGTGTGCCGCTTCTACCGTGACGCCAAGATCCTCACGATCGGTGAAGGCACCGACGAGGTCCAGAAGATGGTAATTGCGCGGGCCCTGGGCTGCTGAGCGGACCGCTCAGGCGGTTGAGTCGCGGATGATCAGCTCGGCATCGACGAGAACGTTCGCCGGAGCGGGCTTCTCATCCTGAATCGCTTCGATCAGCATCGCCACTGCCGCCTCGCCGAGTTCTACCGGCTTCTCGTCGATCGTGGTGAGCTTCGGATTGGTCGAGGTCGCGATGCGGCCGTCGCTGCAGGTCGAGATCCGGAGGTCGCCAGGAACGCTGAGACCCTCTTCGCCGGCGTGCCGGATCAGCGCTTCGGCGAGGGTGTCGACCGTCGCGTAGACGGCATCGGGCCGGTTCGAACCGGCCAGCGTGTTCCGGGCTGCCTCGTCGGCATCGGTTCCGGCGGGGCTGTCGGACATGACCACCCGCGGTTCCGCGTCGTTCCCGCTGCACCAGTCCAGGTAGGAGTCGATGGTGTCCCGCTGGAAGGAATCGATCGGCTCGGAAGCCAGCAGCGTCACTGATTTCGAACCGCGGTCGCGCAGGTGGTCGAGCATGTCGGATGTGGCGGCGGAGAAGTCGTTGTCGACGACGAGCTCCGTCCTGGAGCTCCCGGCCTCGTCGGCCCTTCTGCCGATGGTGACGACGGGGAGTCCGATCCGGTCGAAGGCCTCGATCGTCGGATCGTGGACGGTCGGGTCGACCACGACCGCCCCGTCGACCGCGACCCGGTCCGGCTTGTCCGAAGAGGAGGCGACCACGAGCCCATAGTCCAGCTCGAGGGCTTTCGAAGCGGCCGATCCGAGCAGGCGGAAGTAATAGTGAACGAGACCCATCTCTTCGGGATGAGGCCCGATCCCGGGCATCGCCAGCGCGATCAAGTGAGTTTTGCCACCGACCAGCGAACGGGCGTTCGAGTTGGGCACGTAGCCCATCTGGTTGGCGAGGTCCTTGATCCGGGTGCGGGTCTCGTCGGACATCCGCCCCTTGTCGCGCAGGCCGAGGGAGACGGTGGCGGCCGAAACGGCCGCCTCTTTGGCTATGTCATTGATGCTGGGTCGTCGATTCATCTTCTAGAAACGACAAGTACCCGACACCCGGGAAACTAAGCCGCCGGGGCCTGCGAAGTGACTGCGCCCGTCTTCCGGTCGATGATCTCGGCGCCCCTGCCGACCGAGTCTGGGATGCCGTAGTACTGGAGGATCTGGAGTTCCTGCTCCCGGTTGAGCGGCATGCCGGGATCGACCGCGGGAGCGTTGCGGATCACTTCACGGTCATGCGGGACCCATACCCGCCCGGCAGCGGTTGCGCACTCGCGGATCGAGATCGGGACGACCTTGCCGAAACGGCCGAGCTTGACCAGGATCCAGGCGGGATCGCCGCTCTCCTGGTCGACGAAGAGACCGTCGACCTTGGCCACGCTGTGGCCCGAGATTTCGTCGACGCGGTACCCCATCCACTGCTTGACGTCCTCGAGACCGGGCTGGCGCGGAGCTTCCTTCGGGGTGCTGGCTTCAGGCATCTGTTTCTCCTTCCAAGAGCCGGGCGGCGGCGGACGCGGGGTCGATTTCCCTCGCAACCACCCTGTTCAGCAATTCGACCACATCGGGATCATCCTCGATCGCGGCCTCGAGCCGCCTCCTGAGTCGGGCGGTGGCGATGCCGAGGACTTCGCTGCGGAGGTTCCGGGCCCGCCTCTCGGTGAGCAACCCTTTCGATTCGATGAAGGTGCGGTGATCGTCGATCTTGGCGGCCAGCACCTCGATCCCCTCCCCGCGTGCGGCTTCGGTCCGGAGGATCGGAACCCTCCAGCCGCCCGGGTCGTGGACCAGCGAGAGAGCGCCGCGTACCTCGCGGATCATCGTGTCGGTCATCGGGTGATCCGACTTGTTGACGACGATGACGTCCGGGATCTCCATGATCCCGGCTTTGAGCGCCTGGATCGAATCGCCCGACCCCGGCATGAGGGCGAGCACTATCGTGTCGGCGTGATCGACGATGTCGATCTCGCCCTGCCCCACCCCCACGGTCTCGATCAGGACGTCGTCCTTGCCCGACGCGTCCATCACCAGCGCCGCCTGGAGCGCCGCTTCGGACAGGCCGCCGAGGGCTCCGCGCGAGGCCATCGAGCGGATGAATACCCCGCCGTCGAGGAAATGCTCGGTCAGGCGGATCCGGTCGCCGAGCAGCGCACCTTGAGTGAACGGACTAGACGGGTCGATCGAGAGCACGGCAACCTGCCGGTCCGTCTTCCGGAACTCTCCGGTGAGGGCACCGATCAGGGTGCTCTTGCCGACGCCGGGCGGTCCGGTGAAACCGGTGATCCGGGCCTTGCCGGTCATCGGAAAGATCTCGCGGACCAGTTCCCGGCCCTGTGGGTCATCCGACTCGATCAGAGTGATTGCCCGGGCGAGGGCCCGCTTGTCACCGGAGAGCAGGCGCTCGGCCAGTGTGGCTGCGGAGTTCGAGTCTTCGACTGGGGTCTCGGGCATTGGGTCGTGAAGTGTAGAACGAATAAGGATCGGGCCCTGACGCCTTGATCCCCACTTCGCGGGAATCAAGGCGGCGAGACCCTATAGTCCGGCGCGTGCTGCGCTCTCTCACCTTCTTCGCCCGCAACGGGATGCTGCGCCCCAAGTACCTCGGACTCTTCGGCCGGTACCTCTGGCGGCGGGCGTTCACCCGGCCCGGCCACCGCTGGACCACCAGCGGGCCGGTGTTCTTCGGGAAGCGGCTCCAGATCCAGACCGGCCACGACGCCGGCCTCAGTTTCGGCAAGTTCGTCTGGATCGGCGACGGAACCAAGATCCGCTGCCACGAAGGCAGGGTCGAGATCGGCGACAAGACCGTGATGGGCCAGGAATGCACGATCTCCGCCTACAAACACGTCCGGATCGGCGCCGAATGCGTGATCGCCGACCGCACGATGTTCATCGACTTCGATCACGACGTGGTCGAGGTCGAGCGGCCGATCCGGCAGCAGGGCATCTACATGGAAGACGTCCTGGTCGGGTCGAACGTGTGGATCGGTTACGGC
>JBPPMI010000109.1:0-3414 GCA_051305975.1 Solirubrobacterales bacterium | reverse complement strand
CCCCGCGGCGAGAACGAGGAGGAGGACAGGCGATTCGCCGAGGCCCTCGTCGAGGACCCCAAGGAGCGGGCCGAGCACGTGATGCTCGTCGACCTGGCCCGGAACGACATCGGCCGCGAGGCCGTCTACGGGTCGGTCAAGGTCGAAGAACTCATGGTGGTCGAGACCTATTCCCACGTGATGCACATCGTCAGCCGGGTCACCGGCAAGCTGAAGCCCGGTCTCGGCGCCCTCGACGTGCTTCGCTCGGCGTTGCCCGCCGGCACCCTCTCCGGCGCACCGAAGGTCAGGGCGATGCAGATCATCGACGAGATGGAGAAGGTCAAGCGCTGCTCGTACGGCGGCGCGATCGGCTACCTGTCCTGGGGCGGCGACCTCGACACGGCGATCCACATCCGCACTGCCCTGATCAAGGACGGACAGGTCCACATCCAGGCGGGCGGCGGCACCGTCGCGGACGCGGTACCCGCTTACGAGTACGAAGAGTCGGTCAACAAGGCGAAGGCGATGTTCAAGGCCGTCGAACTCGCCTGCGAGCATCCGGACTGGGCCTGAGCCATGAAAGCCACCGCAGACAAGGTTCTCGTGATCGACAACTACGACTCGTTCACCTACAACCTGGTCCAGTACCTGGGCGAACTCGGCATGGAGGTGGATGTCGTCCGGAACGACGTCCGGTCCGTGGACGAACTTATCGAAGGCGATTACGACCGTGTGGTCGTCTCGCCGGGTCCCTGCACCCCGAACGAAGCCGGCATCTCCCTCGAAGCAATTCCCGCCTTCGCCGAGGCCGGGGTCCCCGTGCTCGGGGTCTGCCTCGGCCACCAGTCCCTGGTCCAGGCCTATGGAGGCACGGTGGTCCAGGGCGAGCCGATCCACGGAAAGTTCGCCGAGATCGAGCACGACGGCAAGACTATCTACCAGGGGCTGCCCTCGCCGCTGACGGTTGGCCGGTACCACTCGCTGATCGCCGGCCCCGACATCCCGGACGAGCTCGAGGTCACTTCGACCTTTGAAGACATCGTCATGGGGGTCCGCCACCGGGAGTTGCCGGCGGAAGGCGTCCAGTTCCACCCGGAATCGGTGCTGACTCCTCGAGGGAAGTCGATGATCGCGAAGTTCATCGGCATCGAATACGAACCTGCTGACACGGAGGAAGACTTTGCCGAATGAAATCCTGACCCGGGCGATCGACGCTGTCGCTTCGGGCAACCACCTGACCACCGACCATGCGGCTGCCGTCCTCTCCGAGATCATGGAGGGGCGTGCTTCCGAGGTCCAGACCGGCGCTTTCCTCATCAGTCTCCGGACAAAGGGGGAGACCGTCCCGGAACTTGTCGGCCTGGCCCGGACCATGCGTGAGCTGGCGACCCCGGTGGATGCGAAGCGGGACGACCTGGTCGACACCGCCGGTACCGGCGGCGGCCCTTCCACCTTCAACGTCTCGACCACGGCCGCCATCGTCGCGGCGGGCGCGGGCTGCGCGGTCGCCAAGCACGGCAACCGCTCGAACACGAGCAGGTCCGGGTCGGCCGACCTGCTCGAAGCCCTCGGGGTGAACATCGAACTGAGCCCCGAACAGGTGGGCGGGTCGATCGACGAAGTCGGATTCGGCTTCATGTTCGCGCCGCGCCACCATTCGGCGATGGCCCATGTGATTCCGGTGCGCAAGGAACTCGCGGTGCGCACCATCTTCAACTTCCTCGGGCCGCTGACCAATCCTGCCGGAGCATCCCGCCAGGTCATCGGGGTCGCCGACCGCCGGTACCAGGAGACCATCGCGGAAGCGCTGGTCGGGCTCGACACGGTCGCGGCGCTGGTCGTGGCCGGCGACGACGGACTCGACGAGATCTCGATCTCGGGACCGACCCGGATGATCGAGGTGGTCGAAGGCGGAACCCGGGAGGCAATGGTCGATCCGGCCGAATACGGGCTCGAGACCGCCGAGATCAAGGCCGTCGAGGGGGGTACGCCGGAAGAGAACGCCGACGCGACCAGGGCCGTGCTGGAAGGCGAGCGCTCGCCGCGCCGCGATCTGGTCCTGCTCAACGCCGCCGCCGCGATCTACGTCGGCGGCCAGGCGGAGGATTTCGGCGCGGGCCTCGATGCGGCCCGTGAGGCCATCGATTCCGGGGCTGCAGCAGGTGTTCTTTCACGCCTCGTCAGCTACACGGCCGATCAGTAGGCTTAACCGGAGCCGTGGGAATACTCGAGCAATTGATTTCGGCCGCGGGCCAGGGCGTCGACGAACGTCGCCGCCAGGTACCGCTGGAAGAACTGGAGAAGGGCCTCGACAACCGAGACCGCGACCGCCCGTTCCGTGAAGCGCTCACCAGGCCCGGGATGTCGCTGATCTGCGAGTTCAAGCGGCGTTCCCCCAGCGCCGGTGACATCGCCCCCGACACCGATCTTGCCACGCAGGTCCAGGCTTACGAACAGGGTGGCGCGGCGGCGCTTTCGGTCCTGACCGACCAGACCCACTTCGGCGGCAACCTCGCCGACCTCGCCGCGGCCCGGTCCAGCTGCGGCCTGCCGATCCTGCGAAAGGATTTCATCGTCGACCGGTACCAGCTGGTCGAAGCCGCGACCGGTGGCGCCGACGCGGTACTGCTGATCGTGGCGGTCCTCGACGACGAGCGCCTGGCAGCGTTCCAGGCAGAAGCCTGGGATCTGGACCTTGATTGCGTGGTCGAGGTCCACAACGAAGACGAACTCGAACGTGCCCTGGCGGTCGACGCCGAAGTGATCGGCATCAACAACCGGAACCTCGACACGGGCGTCGTCGACGTCCGGACTACCTACGAACTGATCACCGACGTGCCGGCCGGCAAGACGGTGGTCTCCGAAAGCGGGATCTCCCGCCGCGAGGAACTGGTCGAACTCGAGCGGGTCGGCGTCGACGCCGCCCTCATCGGCGAGAGCCTGATGCTGTCGCACGATCCGACCGCGAAGGTCGCCGAGCTGGCGGGCATGGGCGATGCCACTAGCGAACACTTCCTGCCCTGACGTCCTCAGGACCCTTTAGGAAAGTTTTGGGAGCGGCTTAGCCGGGGCGAATGAGTGGCGTAAAGGATGCCGCTCTATGAATAATCGCCCCGAAGGTTCCAAGTCATTTCGTTCCACCCTCTTCGCCGCCGTGCTCGGCGGCCTTTTCGTGGCAGTGCTCGGTTTCGGTGCCGTAACCGCCGGCTTGGTCGGCAAGAACGAGACCACGACGAAGACGATCGCGGCAGCGAGCCCGGTCGCGAACGATGACGAGGACCAGGGACTGGTCAACCAGATTTACGAACAGGACAGCCAGGGTGTTGGCTTCATCACCGCTTCGGGCGTGACTTCCGAATCTTCGCCTTTCGACCCGTATGGTCAGGGTGAAGGCAGCGGCACCGCGACCGGTTCGGGCTTCCTGATCGACAA
>JBPPMI010000108.1:0-6474 GCA_051305975.1 Solirubrobacterales bacterium | reverse complement strand
CCGGGGCAACCGGGGTGGACATCCTCGACGGGGACAAGGTGACCGTCGTTACCGGTGGATGCGGACGGAATGAATAGACTTTCAGCCGCGGAGGCGGCGGTTTCATCGCCGCGATCGACGGACCGGTGCGGGCGATCCGCTCTTACATCGGCGCCAACAGTGGCACTTACACACAGAGGGATCAGACCTATTATGAGGGCCTGGTCGAGACCCGTACTATCCTCCGGGTACATCCGGGCATCGACAACCTCGTCACCGCGATGGACTACTCCGAAGCCGCCTTCGACATGACGTATCGCAATTCGCTGAATCCGGCCGGAGTCAAGGTCGATGGTGAGCCCGATCCCGGAGTCGCGCTCGGGGAGCTCTCGTGGGAACAGATGACGGGAGCGCCGGGCTCCTTAAGCTTTGTTTCCCGGGCCGAAACCGACATCGACTCCGCAGTTACGACGTCGTACTACCAGGATGACCTGACTCCCACCGAGAACGCGATCACCTGTTCCGGAGACGACCATGCGATCGGGGCCAGTGGTGCCCGGCTCAATGGATCCGGGGCGTTCAACACCGATCCCACCCTCGGACCGGCCAGGAACCTCACGGCAACCCGCGCGACCTACATCGATCCTCTTGGCGCGACGAAAGAAGTGGCGATCCACCATTCGCAGCAGGTCGATTCACCACTGGTCATCTCGACCGGTGCCGGAACGGAGCCGACCGGCCCGATCGAGGAGCCGGAGCCCGGGGAGCCGGGCAAGCCGGGCCGGACCAACTGGGTCGGCCTCGAGGTCAGCGTCAGGCCCGCGAGGGTCAAGGCCGGGATCGGCGTCACCAAGGTGTTCCGCGTGGAGGTCCGGAACGTCGGCGACCTGCCCGGCAAGCAGGTGAAGGTCTGCCCGCGGGTCAGTGACCGGCTCGTCCGGACCGGTGACTGCAGGAAGATCGCGAAGCTGCGCCCGGGCAAGGCCAAGGGCTTCGAGTTCCGGGCGACGCTCCGCCGCGCTGCGGCGGACAGACGCAAGGTGACCGTCAAGTTCCGGGCGAAGGCCAGGAACAGCCGGGCCCGGGTCTCACCCGGGCTGATGATTCCCCGGCCCTAGGACCAGTTCGAAGGAAAAGCTCCGGCCGGCACGAGACCGTCGTAGTCGGGGAAGTAACGCCGGGCGATCTTCTCGGCTGGTGTTCCCGCGAGGGTCGCATGGAGGTCTCCAACCGTCAGCAGGACCCGGATCGTCGCGGCGATCTGGAGGTCGGCCGCGGTCGGTGCCTCTCCGTCGATCAGCCCCTGGGTCGCGAACCCGCTGATCTGGTCGACCATTGCGGGAAAAGCTCTCAAGTCATCGGCCAGGAGTTCACAGGTGATCCCGTGGTACTTCCAGGTCGAACGGATGAACTTCATCGCGAAATCGGTCCCGGCCGGGTCGAGCGGTCCTCCTCCACCGAAAGTGCCCATCGCTTCGGGCCGGAAGTAAAGGGCGCCCCAGGGCAGGCGCCGTCCGAGGTCCTGGAGGTGGCCGTCGGCCCAGACCTCGGCCGCCCGTACCTCGTCGGCGATTCCGTCCGGGTGGAGCGGGTTCTCCGGCACCAGTTCGTCGAGGCGCCGTAGGATCGCCGTCGATCCGTGGACGAGCTCGCCATCGACAGTCATGCCCGGGACCGTGCGGTTCCCTTCTCCGTAGATTTCCTCGACCTGGTCGCCGTGCTTGCCGAGGTCGAGATCGACCGCTTCGTATTCGAGACCCTTGAGCTCGAGCGCGGCCCGGGCGGTCATGCAGGGGTGCGAAGGCGGCAGGACGTGGAGGGTGATCTGCTCAGCGGGCATGACGGAATCCTAGGGTTTCGCCGCCCTGCATCCCGCGAGGCGTGGACGAAGACGCCTTTGGCGACCGAAGGCGCGCCCCGATCCTTATACCGTTGGTGCATGAACTCTCTCCGCGCTTTGAATGTCGGTTTTGGTGCCTCGCGACTCCTGTTCGGTGTGTTTGCCGGGGCTTTCCCGGAGAAGATCGGCCGCACCTGGATCGGCGACACGGCCGGGACGCCTCAGAACAAGGTGATATTTCGCGCCCTCGCCGGACGCGACTTCGCGATCGGTGCCGGCACGATCGAGGCGGCACTGCGCGACGACACCGACACCTGGCTGGCCGTTGCCGCGCTGGCCGACTTCGGAGATGTGACCACAACCCTCATCGCTCGAGGCGACTTGCCGTCGAAGAGCGTGAAGATAACGGTGGCGCTGGCCGGCTCGGCAGCCCTTTCGGGCATCGGGCTCCTGGTCCTGAACCAGCTCGCCGACGACTGAGCCGTCCCTTGGAACCGTCTGAAATCGCCGCGGCGTCCCTGGCGGAACCCAAGGGCGGGCCGGTCTACGAACTGACCGCCATGTCCCGTGGCCCGTGGCAGCCCGACGCCGCACACGGCGGTGCACCCGCGGCCCTGCTCGTCCGGGAAGCCGAGACCCACCGCGACGACGGGCAGCTGAGACTGCTGTCGCTGTCGAGCACATTCTTCGGACCGGTAATGCTCGGCGAGATCGAGATCACCTCGGAAGTGGTGAAACCTGGCCGGCGTCAGAAGGTAGTCGCACTCACGCTCTCGTCCGGAGGCCGCACGGCGATCGAAGCCCGCGCCATCCTGATCCGGACCGCCGAAGTCGTCCTGCCGGACACGGTCGATCCGGTGGTGCCGGAGATGACCCCGATCGAAGAGAGCTCCGACGTGAAGCGCGGACTCTGGTTCCCGGGTGACGAGGTCGCCTTCCACCGGACCGCCAACACGGTGAAGGTGGTCGAGGGCGGTCCGGAATCGGTCAACCACACCGGCGCGGCCTGGTTCCACCTCGACTGCCACGTGGTTCCCGGTGAGACGGTGACACCGGCCCAGCGCGCTGCTGCTGCGGCCGACTTCGGCAACGGGTTGGCCCATCCGGTCCCGTTCGGCGAGTACCTGTTCGTCAACTGCGACCTGAACGTCAACCTCTTCCGCGATCCGGAAGGGGAATGGATCGGCATCTCTTCCCGCACCGACGTTGACCAGGTCGGCTCCGGCATGACCGTGACCGAGCTCCACGACATGAACGGACGGTTCGGCGCGGCCAGCCAGGGCCTCTACGTAGACAAGGCCTGAAGCAGCGAGAACGAAAACCTTGTCCGTTCGTACATGGACTGATCGGGGTACTGGGTCTAAATTGGATCCATGACCTTTTCGCCCAGGAATCCCGGGGCCTTGCTGCTCGACATCGACGGGGTGCTCCACGTCGGGGAAGAGCCGATCCCCGGCGCAGTCGAAGCCCTGAAGCAGTTGCGGGGCGAAGTCGGCGCGATCCGCCTGGTCACCAACACCAGTTCGGTCTCGAGGCAGACCGTGATCGACCGGGTCAACCGGTTCGGGTTCGACGTCGCGCCGGAGGAAGTGCTCACGCCGGCAGCGATGGCGGTGCGGTACTGCCGCTCAAAGGGTTACGAAAGGGTCAACCTGATGGTGGCCAAATCTCTGCGGGAGGACCTCGAGGAGATCGACGTGGTCGGCACGGACGAACAGGCCGACGCGATCGTCCTCGGTGACCTCGGGTCGATGTTCAACGCCCAGACACTCAACTTCGCTTTCCGGCAATTGATGAACGGGGCCGACCTGATCGCCCTCCAGCACAACCGCTACTGGCGGAAGGGCGACGACCTCGAACTCGACGTCGGCGCCTACGCGGCAGCCCTCGAGTACGCCAGCGGGGTCGAGGCGATAGTGGTAGGCAAACCGTCGAAGGACTTTTTCGAGATGGCCCTGGCTGACGCCGGCGCGAAAGCCGACGACGCGGTGATGGTCGGTGACGACAGCGCAGGAGACGTCGGCGGCGGGCTCGGTGACGGCATCAGCTCGGTACTCGTCCGGACCGGCAAGTTCACCGAAGAGAAATTCGCCGAGTCGGAGATCGAACCGTCCGCCGTGATCGACTCGATCGCGGACCTGCCCGAACTCTTGACCTGATTCGCATTCTGGAACGGATCGTTCAGCTAAATCCGAAGGATCCGGATCAGAACTCCGGCTAGAGCACCAGTGACTCGAACAGCCGTCTCAGTTCTGCTGCCGGGTCGGTCGTTAAACCCGTGTGGGCCTCGGAGGCCTGGATCACCGTCGACGAAGGTGCCACCAGCCAGCCGAAGCGGTCCGAAGGGTCCATTTCCGCCAGGGTGCCGCGGGCGGGATCGCCTTCGATCACGCCGCGGATCTCTTCGAGCCGCTGGTCGATCGCCTCGCGGTCAGCATCCGGGGCGATCGCCGCCAGCTTCGCCGGGTCGAGGCTGACCTTCAGTTCGAGGAAGTCGAATTGTCGGCAGAAGAGGGCCACGCCGGCGTTCAGACTCTCGCCGCGCTCCACGCAAGGGATGACGCGCAGGACGGCGTAGGCGAACGGCCTGGGCTCAGCGGCCATTTTCGAGCTCCTTGATGAACTCGGCCTGACAGTCGAGGCGGCGGTTGAGGAAGCCGATGAACTCGGAGCGGGGGAGCCCCGGCTTCGGCCCGAGCCAGTCGTCCGGCACTTCGTGGACCGCGGGTTCGATCGCCTTCCGCACGGCGGCGGTCAGGCGTTCACCGGCTGCGGCCAGGGACGAGGCCACCGGCAGCAGGACGTGCTCGGTGAGCATCGGCGTCGGGGTGAGCGCCGTCTGAGCCAGAGGCAGGTCGCCGTGCTGGCGGAAGAAGGCGGCGCCGTGGTCGATCAGCCAGGTCTGTCGGTGCCAGGTCAGGAGGTTCGGATTGCGCGGGGTCCGGTCGATGTTCGTGACCAGGGCGTCGAACCAGACGATGTCGGCCGCCAGGTCGGGGTCGAACGTATCGGCCGGAAGGGTGAAGGGCAGGGAGCCCGGCAGGAAGTCCATGCCGAGGTTCTCGCCGGGGCTGGCCTCGATCAGCTCCTGGATTTCCGGGTCCGGCTCGGCGTGGCCGAGCTCGGGCGAGATCTCGATTCGCACCAGCTCCGGAACGGCCAGACCGACCGCCCGGCCGAGTTCGCCGGCGACCACTTCTGCCACCAGCGTCCCGGGACCCTGGCCGGCGCCCCGGAACTTGACGACGTACAGGCCGTCGTCGTCGGCTTCGACCAGTCCGGGCAGGGAGCCGCCCTCGCGCAGGGCGGTTACGTATCGGGTGGCGGTTACCTGGCGCACGCCGACAGCTTCTCAGACCCGGTCGGGCTCACTATTGAACGGACGCAAATGAGAGTAGGGTTGCTGGCAA
Source organism: Solirubrobacterales bacterium (assembly GCA_051305975.1). Lineage (GTDB taxonomy): Bacteria > Actinomycetota > Thermoleophilia > Solirubrobacterales > 70-9 > 67-14. Next base: position 1,245 of record JBPPMI010000108.1, on the reverse strand, counting down.
TTGGGCGTTGGTAAATCGATTAGCCCGTAAATCAGTTGAAAGGAATCACTCAGTTGCTTCTAGGCACATACGAACTCGGTGACGCACTCCTCACCGCGCTCGCGATTTTCTTCTTCGTAATCTGGATCTGGGTGATCATCGCGATCATCATGGACATCTTCCGTGACCACGACCTGGCCGGAGGCTGGAAGGCAGTCTGGATCTTCTTCCTGTTCGTCGCCGGCCCATTAACCGCGTTGGTCTACCTGATCTTCCGTGGATCGGGCATGCGGGAAAGGGCCATTAAGGACCAGCAGGAACAGAAAAAGCACTTCGATGAATACGTCCGTGAAGCCGCGGCGACTTCGCCGGTCGACGAGCTCCACAAGCTCGACCAGCTCAAGCAGAGCGGTGGCCTCACCGACGACGAGTACAACAAGATGAAGGCCAAGATCATCGGCTGATTCGAGCCAATGAATCTCAGCTTCACCGGAACGGCCCCGCGATTGCGGGGCCGTTTCACGTTTCGGTCTCACCAATCGGTCGGGGTGGGGTCTAGACTGCGCCGGTGCGAAAAGTTTCGATCGTCGTCGGCGCAGTCATCGCTCTCCTCGCAGTCGGGGGGATCGGCTATGCGCTGGGCACCAGCAGCGAGAAGGACGAGCCGGCCATCGTTGAAACCCCGGGCGTCCCCGCTACCGGAACCACCGGCCCCACCGAGACCGGCGACACCGCCGAGCCGGCGACCACGACAGTGACCGCTGGCGACCCGCTGAACGGGCTCAACCTGACCGCCTACACCCCGGACGGCTACGGGATGATGAATGCCCGCGAGGACATCCAGCTGCTCAAGAACGTCGGCAGCAACTCGGTCACGATCGTGCCCACCTGGTACGTCAAGAACTCTTCGGCCAACGAGATCAAGCCGAACAAGAAGAAGACCCCGTCCGACGAGAGCCTCGGCAAGATCATCTCGTGGGCCCAGCAGGCAGACCTCAAGGTCATCCTGAAACCCCATGTCGACTCGATGGACAGTACCTTCCGCGGCGATCTCCAGCCTGCCGACCGGACCAAGTGGTTCTCGTCCTACGGCAACTTCATCGGCCACTACGCCGGACTCGCGGCCAACAATGGAGCCGACACCTTCGTCATCGGGACCGAGCTGAGGTCGCTTTCGAGCGACACCGATCCCTGGAAGAAAGTGGCCCAGGACGTCCGGGCCAAGTTCGGCGGTCAACTCACCTACGCCGCCAACTGGGACGAAGT
>JBPPMI010000107.1:0-8802 GCA_051305975.1 Solirubrobacterales bacterium | reverse complement strand
GGTTGGCCATCTCCTTGCCCTGGTCCCAGGTCAGGGAGCGCTTCAGGTGCTCGGGAAGCTCGGTGATCTTCTCGGCGACCGCCGCGCAGACCGTCTCGGTCGTCGAGTCGCCTCCGAGGTGGGTCAGCATCACGTAACGGGTGTGGCGCTCAACCAGGGTGCCGATGAAGGAACGGTTGCCCTTGCCGCAGATCAGGTCCCCTTCCCAGTGGCCGGGAACGGCCCGGTCTTCGGCTTCGGCCGGGCGCTCGGAGATCATGATCATGTCCTTGATCTTTCCCCGGTTGCTGGCTCTGCCCTGGGGCTTTCGTCGCTTCCTCTGGGTCCGGAGATATGCGGTCAGGTCCTTCCGGAACCGGCCTCTGGCCTGAACGTAGAGCGATTGATAGATCGTCTCGGGGCTGATTCTCATCTCCGGGTCGTTCGGGTATTCGAGTTCGAGCTTCTTCGAGATCTGCCTCGGTGAAAGGTAACCCTCGAGCATCGTCTGGACCTTGCCGGCGGAGTCTTCGGTTCTTCGAGAGCTTCGATGGCTTCGGCCGGAGCGACCTGATCGAGGCGAGGTCCTCGGCCCGGGTTGCTTTGTAACGACCGCGGCCGCCGGCGCGGCCGATCTCAGGAGCTGCTTGCCAGTGGCTCCGGGAGTCTTCTTTCCCACTTTTCATCTCCAATCGGTTCAACTCAACAGGATCAGTGTTGCGTTGACCGGTGGAGACCACCACGCAATACGAGTAAAGAACGCACCCAGGCCCGTTATTCGGGCAGGGATTCCGGCAGTCCGAACCCGGCGAAGGCATCCGGCATGACGAAGCCGGTGATCTCGCTGATCTTCGATCCGTCGAGGGTCAGCACCTGGAGGACCGCTGGCAGGAAGACTTCCTGCTCGAGGTCCCAGCGATAGGTGGCGAACGCGAGCTGGCCGCTGGCGATCGTGGGCAGGCACTTCACCCGCCGGTCCTCGAGGTTGTAGACCCGGCCGGAAAAAGCCCACTTGCGCAGGAAGACGAAGAGTTCCTCGCCTTGGAACCAGTTGGCCATCGGCGGCATGCTGATCACGGCCTCCTCGGCCAGCATCGACGCCACCAGGTCGACGTCGCCTTTCTCCCAGGCCTCCATGTACGACTCGACCATCACCCGTATCTCTTCGTCGCCCAGCGCCTTCAGCGTCTGCTGCTGGCTCTGATCGGGCAGGTTCTTCACGATCGTTGCCCGGGCCCGCTGGAGCGTGCTGGTCACGGAGGCCACGGTGGTGTCCATCGTCTCCGCGACCTCCTTCGCCGAGAAGCCGAGCACCTCGCGGAGGATCAGGACCGCCCTCTGGGTCGCCGGCAGATGCTGGAGCGAAGCGACGAAGGCCAGCTCGACGCTCTCGCGCTGCTCGTACCTCGCCTCGGGGGTGGCGAGACCGTCGTCGAGGCCGATCTCGTCCGAGGGGTAAGGCTCGATCCAGACCGATTCGACCAAGGGTGCACCCGGCCCGCCATCGGCCTCCCCCGGAGGGCCGTGCCCGGTGGCGAGGTGGCGCTTCTTCCGTTTCTGGAGAAGATCGAGCGAGACGTTGGTCGCGATCCGGTAGAGCCACGACTTGAAGGCGCTGCGGCCTTCGAAGCGGTCGAGTGAACGCCAGGCCCGGAGCATGGCGTCCTGGAGCGCGTCCTCGGCGTCGTGGACCGACCCCAGCATGCGGTAGCAGTGGGCGTGGAGTTCACCACGCGAGGATTCGGCGAGCCTGGCGAAGGCCGATTCATCGCCCGCCTTCGCGGCCTCGATCAGGCGGGTGGTTTCGGGCGTGTCACGGGTTTCATTCTCGGCCACGTCCGCAACCCTAGACAAAGGGTGACTCCCGGTTCAAAGATTTTCAGATGCTCCGCCAGTCGAAGACCGGAATCAGCTCGGCTGCCGTGATTTCCCCGCCCGCTTCGATCAGTCCCGCGGAAGCCGCCAGTTCCCCGGTGATCGCCGCAATCGATTCGCCGGCAGTCTGCCGCTCCTCGAGGGTCACCGCGCCGTGGCGCTTGGCGAGGCGGGCGCCGTCCTTGCCAAGCATCAGCGGCACGTGTGCCCAGCGGCGCGGGGCGCGCAAGCCGAGGTGTTCGTAGAGCCAGAGCTGTCTCGGGGTCGACTCGAGCAGGTCGGCCCCGCGCACCACCTCGTCGATCCCCTGGACGGCGTCATCGACCGTGACCGCAAGGTTGTAGGCGTGGTCGCCGTCGTTCCGCCGAACCACGAAGTCGTCGACCACCCCTGTCATCTCGCCCCGGACCAGGTCCTCGAACGTGATCGAAGCTGCGTTCGCGCGGACCCGGAGCGCCGGTGGCCGGCCCGATGCCCTCTTCTCTTCGAGCTCGGCCGCGGTCAGGTGCGCGCAGGTTCCCGGGTAGGCGCCCTCGGGCAGTTCCCCGTGCGGAGCGGATGACGCCTCACGGATCTCGGCCCGCGTGCAGAAGCATTCGTAGGTCAGGCCGGCTGTCTCGAGCTGGTGAACCGCCTCCGTGTAGAGACCGTCCCGCTCGCTCTGCCTCACGGGCTCCCCGTCCCACTCGATGCCGAGGTTCGCGAGTTCTTCGAGCTGGACGGCGACCCACTTCTCCCTCGACCGTCCGCGGTCGAGGTCTTCGATCCGCATCAGGAATTCGGCCCCGCGTGACCGTGCCGCGAGCCACGCGATCAGCGCCGTGCGCAGGTTGCCGAGGTGGAGCTCGCCCGTCGGGCTTGGGGCATACCTCCCGGGACCCGTGACCGGTTCTCCGCTCACACGACCGCCCTGGTCAGCTCGTTCGACAGGTCTCCGTTGGGTTCGACCGAGACCCGGTCGAGTCCGAGCCATCCGGCCATCAGACCGAGTTCCTCTGCGAGCTCGGCCGCCGTCTCCGCCGGTGCGCCGGCCTCGGCGAACGCCCCCTTGACCAGGAGGGTCGAATCCTGGCGGTCCGCCTTGAGGTCGACGCGCGCGACGATGTTCTCGTTCAGCAGGAACGGCAGCACGTAGTAGCCGAACTTGCGTTTCTCCTTCGGGGTGTAGATCTCGATTCGGAAGTGCACGCCGAAGAGCTCTTCGAGGCGGGCCCGTTCGAAGACCAGCGGGTCGAACGGTGCCAGCAGAGTGCGGGCGCTGATCTTCCGCGGTCGTTTCGCTTCGGCGTGCAGGTAGCCGGGCCCGGTGAAGCCCTCGACCTTCACCGGCAGGAGGGTCCCGGCGTCGACCAGGCCTTCGATCGCGTCGGCGGCCTCTTTGGCACCGATCCGGAAGTAGTCACGGAGGCAGCGGGCAGTGCCGACGCCGTGGGCCCGGGCCGAGATCTCGATCAGTCCGCTGATTGCCGTCGCTTCGTCGAGGTCACCGGCGCCGTGGACCTCACCGGGTAACACCCTCTCGGTCAGGTCGTAAAGCCGCGCGAACTGGTTGGTCCGGCCGGCCGCCGTGATCCGTCCCGACCAGAACAGGTACTCGGTCGCGCTCTTGACCGGCGGCCAGTTCCATCCCCAGTTCTTCTTGCTCGGCACGTGGTCGGGGTCGACGAGTTCGCCGAGTTCGGCGGCCGTGACCGGGCCGGAGCGTTCGATCTCGTCGAGGACGGCCCCGAGAAGTTCCTGATTTCCCGCGGCGGCCCGGACGTTCCGCCACGCTTCGCGGTCGGTCCGCGCCATCCGCCAGCGGAGCAGGCGATGGGTTTCCGGCGGAACGAACGAAGCCTCGTGCGCCCAGTATTCGACGAGCCTCCGCGGCCGTTTCTCGGCGGCCCTTTTCAGCAGGTTCACGTCGTAGGGGCCGAGTCGCGAGAACAAAGGCATCAGGTGAGCGCGCGCCAGAACGTTGACTGAATCGATCTGAATGAGCCCGATCCGGTCGATCACCCCCTGGACCTGGCGCATCGTGACCGGCGCGGCGGGCCGCGGCCGGTCGAACCCCTGGGCCGCCAGGGCGATACGACGGGCCTGGGCCCGGGTCAGCTTTTTCGGTGAGGTCAACGGCACGAGGACATCATGACTGGCAATCGTCCGCCGTTCATGGAAGGATGGCGTTGTGAAGGGGAGCGAGGTGACTGCCGCACAAGCCAAGCGGAACGTGACGATGACCGCTGCGATCGCGGGCCTCGCCGGACTGCTCTTCGGTTACGACACCGGCATCATCGCCGGCGCGCTTCTCACCATCACCCCGGACTTCAACCTGTCGAGTTTCCAGTCCGGCATGGTCGTGGGTGCGGTCCCGATCGGCGCCGTGTTCGGCGCCTGGTTTGCCAGCCGTGGTGCCGACAAGTACGGCCGCCGTTCACTGATCCTCGCTTCGGCCGCGATCTTCATCGTCGGCGCGATCGTTTCGGCGATCGCGCAGGAATCGACCCTGCTGATCGTCTCGCGTGTCGTGATCGGCTTCGGCATCGGTGTCGCTTCGGCCGTCGCCCCGGTCTACATCTCCGAGGTCGCCCCCGCCGAGATGCGCGGCCGGCTCGTCACCTTCTTCCAGCTCGCCGTCACGATCGGCATCCTCGTCGCTTACCTCGTCGGCCTTGCCTTCTCCAACGTCGACGAGGGTTGGCGTTGGATGCTCGGCCTCGGCGCCGTCCCCGCGGCCTTCCTCTTCGTCGGTGTCCTCCGCCTGCCGGCCAGTCCGCGCTGGCTGATCATGAAGGGCCGTCACGATGACGCGGCCGAAGCGCTCCGCACCGTGCGGACCGGCGGGTCGGAAGCGATCGAACTCGAGCTCCAGGAGATCAAGGTCTCGATGGACCACGACAGCGCGCAGGAGAGCAGCAGCTGGAAGGACCTGCGTCGCCCGGCCATCAAGGCGGCGCTGGTGGTCGGCCTCGGCCTGGCCGTCCTCCAGCAGATCACGGGTATCAACACGGTGATCTACTACGCGCCGACGATCATCCAGGACACCGGCATCGACTCCGACTCGTCGGCGATCCTCGCCTCGCTCGGCGTCGGCATCATCAACGTGATCATGACCGTCGTCGCGCTCCGGCTGCTCGACAAGCGCGGCCGCCGGGAAATGCTCTTCATCGGAGTCGCCGGAATGTCCCTGTCGCTCTTCCTGCTCGGGGTGGCGTTCATCGGCTCGACCGGCACCCTGACCACCGTGATCGCGGTCGGCAGCCTGATGCTCTTCGTCTCCTCGTTCGCGATCAGCCTCGGCCCGATCTTCTGGCTGATCAACGCCGAGATCTATCCGCTCTCGGTCCGGAGCCACGCCGCCTCGCTCGGCACGATGACCAACTGGTTCTTCAACTTCGCCGTCTCCCTCACCTTCCTGCCCCTGATCGACCTCGCCGGGCAGACCGGCACTTTCTGGCTGTACGGCGCCGTCGGCCTGGTCACCCTCTGGTTCTGCTGGAAATTCGTCCCGGAGACCAAGGGACGCTCGCTGGAACAGATCGAATCGATCTTCCAGCGCCGCGCCGAGAAGTAACCGATCCCCGGGGGTCTCGCCGGGATGCCGGCAATAGAATGGAAGGATGTCGCAGACCCCTTCATGTTCGATCAGGGACTTCCGGCCCGAGGACGCCGAAGCCGTCCATCGCTGGTTCAACAACCGCGAGGCGACCAAGACCCTGATGGAGCAACGCGAGTTTTTCGGGATGGAGAATGCGATCGGGTGGACGGAACACGCCGCGAAGCAGGAGGGCGAGGACCGGAAGTACGCGATTGAGGTGCCGGGAATCGAGCAGCCGATCGGATTCACCGCGCTCTACGGCCTCTTCCGCCAGACGGCACCTGAACTCGGCGCGCTGATCGGGGACGAGGTCCGCGGCAGGGGCGTGGGCCGCTGGGCCGAGCGCCTCACCGTGACCAAGGCGTTCGAAGAGTTCGGCGCGCACCGTGTGTACGGACGAATCCCCTCTTTCAACACTGCAGCGAAGCGTGTCGTCACCGCCCAGGGCTGGCAGCACGAAGGTACGATGCCGGGCCACATCAAGCGGCCCGACGGCACCCTGCTCGACTGTGATGTCTGGGGCGTGTCGCCGGAACAGTTCTTCGCCGCGGTGGCCGAGTGGTGAACCCTTCCGCCGAGCTGATCGAAGACGGCGGCGCCGCCGCGTCGGATGACGAGTTCTTCCGCTCCCCCCAGTTCCTCGAGGCCGAAGGCACCACGCACTCCCTGCGCATATCGCTCGATGACGGGGCGATTACGGCACCGCTCGTCGTGCGGGAAATCGAGGGGGCCGGCCGGGTGGACGCCACCTCGCCCTACGCCTACCCGGGCTTCCGGCTCGAAGGTGACGCGGGCCAGCCGGTACTGCCTTCGGCGATCGACTTCTCGCCGACCGGTCTAGTCTCGGCCTTCGTCCGCCATTCACTCGGCGGGCAGGTGCCGCTGACCGGCGCCACGGCCCGCAACGTCTGCCTCCTTTCTGACCCCGACCTGCCGCGGAAGAGCCGGCCGAGTGACCGCCGGCAGATTCGCGGGAACCGCGAGAACGGCTACGAGGTCGAGTTCGTGCCCGGGCCCGCCAGCGGCCGCGAGGAACGCGCCGGATTCTTCCGGGCGTACACGGAGACGATGGTCCGGACGGATGCGGCCAAGCGTTACTTCTTCGACGAGGAGTACTTCGACCTGATCCTCGCTTCGGAAAAGACCTGGCTGGCGCTGGCCCGCGACGCGGAAGGCATCATCGCGGCCGCCTCGATCGCCGCCTCGAGCGACGGCCTCATGCACTACTACCTGTCGGGGACCGCCGATTCCAACCTGCGCGACTCCCCGATGAAGAACGTGATCGAAGCGATGATCGGGTTCGCGGCGGAGAAGAATCTGCCGCTGAACCTCGGTGGCGGCATCACCCCGGGCGACCCGCTCGAAGAGTTCAAGCGGGGATTCGCGAACCGCGAAGAACAGTGGTACACCTCGGAACTCGTCTGCGACCCGGCCGCATACGCAGAACTGTCACCGGCAGACCCACCAGAAGGCTTCTTCCCGGCCTACCGAGCCTGAACCCACCCGACCAAACGGGACTGGGTGCATTCCGGACACCATAGGGGCTCAAAACGCGCCCAGTCCGGTTTTCAGCCCTGGTTCAGGTCCATGAACTTCGGGCCTTCTGTTGGCGGGAAGAGGTCCAGTGGTTCCGGTGCCTTGTTCTGGGTCTCGACTCCGAAGGCCCGGATTGCGTCGATCGTCTTCTCTCCCTGCCAGTCGGGGCAGCCGATCAGGCTCGCCCAACCCGTCGCGGCGACGGCGTACGGCATGTCCGGGTTCGGGAAGAGCAGCGCACCGCTGTATGCCGAGTCGTAGAGGCCCTTGAGAGCGAGCTGGTCGCTCTCCGGCAGGTCCGGGTCGTACTGGATCGCGACGCGGCCGTGCTCGAGCGAGTGCACGACGTCCTGTGCCAAGGGCGTCGCGGCGTAGGCACCGTCGGCCTGCTGGAGCGGCGGTCCGATGTGGTCGCCCGAAGTCGGTGGCACGGTCCCGTAGTCGGGAACAGGGTCGTCGCGAGTCAGGTGGTCGGTCCCTTCCTCAGGCAGGTTGAGCTCGACCTTGCACCCCGCGGCCTGCGAAGTGGTCTTCAGGTCGAGGCTGCCCACGGCGACTTTCGTGCCCATCCGCTCGTCGGGCTGGATCCCGTTGGTGCTGCCCGACGAAGGCGTGGCGATGTGGGCCACGCCGGGGTCCTCGTTTCCACCCGCGGTCAGCGCGAGATAGACGCCGGCGATGATCGCGAGGGCCATGACTGCGCCGATCAGGTAGCCGGCCTTGGACGGCTTGCCGTCGGTCCCGGCGGTGCCGGGTTCCGGCGTCATGCTCCGATCGACTGGCCGCGGGCGCCGCGCCAGGGCTGGGCGGCACGCAGGGCTCCGAGGACCGCCCGCGTGGCGGGGGCCTTGTTCAGGGCGAAGAACTGGATGCCCGGTACGCCGGCAGCAAGCAACTCGGCGGTCTGCTGGGCGGAGTAGGCAACCCCCAGGTTGAATTCCGCTTCGGGATCTCCTTCGACCGCGAGCATTGCCGCTTCGAGATCGGCCGGGATGGTTGCGTCGCAGCGCTCACAAATCCGTTTCGTATAGGCGAAGCCGGTGACGGGAATGATGCCGGCTAGGATCGGTACGTCGATCCCCTTCTGGCGGGCCGCGTCGACGAAGTCGAAGTAGGCGCGGTTGTCGAAGAAGAGCTGGGTGATCAGGAACTCGGCACCGGCATCGACCTTGGTCTTCAGGTAGTCCAGGTCCGAATCGAGGTCCGCAGCTTCCGGATGGACCTCGGGGAAGCAGGCCCCGCCAACCGAGAAGTCGTACTTCTCCGTGATGTGAGCTGTCAACTCGGCGGCACTTCCGAAGCCTCCCTCCGGCTGAACGAAGTCCTCCTGCCCCTGGGGCGGGTCGCCACGGAGAGCGAGGATGTTGTCTATGCCGGCATCTCGAAGGCGATCGAGGGTGGCATCGAGGCCCTCGGCTGTCTCCCCGACGCAACTCAGGTGGGCCATCACTTCGAGACCGACTTCTCGCTTGAGTGCGGTGGTTATGTCAACCGTGCCGTCGCGGTTCGAACCGCCGGCTCCGTAGGTCACCGAGACGAAATCGAGATCCAGGTCGGAGAGCGTACGGGCAGTTTCGAGCAGCTGGACACGCCCCTCGTCGGTCTTCGGCGGGAAGAACTCAACCGAGAAGACAGGCTTGCTGCTGCTGATGATCTCACCGATACGCATCCGGAAAGACTAAAGGAAGAACGGGATTCAGTCGGGAGCAAGGCCTTTTCCGGTCGCCGCGAGCCAGACGGTGCGGCGGAGAATCTCCAGGTCCAGCCTCAGGGAACGGTTGTCCACATACTCGACGTCGAGCTCGATCCGCTCGTCCCACGGGATGCCGGCG
>JBPPMI010000106.1:0-11614 GCA_051305975.1 Solirubrobacterales bacterium | reverse complement strand
GGTTCACCACCAGCGACACCCGCATCAAACTCCGTCACCCTATACCCAGTCATTTAGAAGCGACGGGCTACTAGGAAGAACTACTCCGAGGAGTTCCGTCGTCAGGCCGTCGATTTGTACGAGTCCACGCCGGGGGCCACGGGCCGCGGCATCGCTGAGGACCTGGGCATCGTGCGAGGCACGCTGCGCCACTGGCTCGAGACGTACGGGACCGGCAAGAAGACCGCTGCCGACGGAAACGCTGACCTCCAGCCCACTGCACGCCAGGCCGCCGAAGAGCCCATCAGGGCCTGCAGGCCGTAGGAGTTCGATACCGGCGCTGTCGATACGGGCCTCGAACTCTCGCCCAAGTAGTTCTTGTCACCGATCGTGATCTGGCGGTGCTCGGCGGTCAGTGGCCAGCGCGGGAGTGGTGGCCAGGATCTGTTCGAGGACTTCGCGTTCGTCGGCCTTCGCGCCGCTCAGCGCCAGGCAAATGCGGGAACATCTCGAGCAGGTTCGCTCGCGCGTAGCGCAGCCATCGAGTCTCGCTGGTAAGCCCAGCAGCGCTTGCATCACCGCCAGGGTCAGCATCTCCGCGTCGCTGGTTCGGGGCGCGATCCCGATTCTCGGGCGGACCGGCACACGCTCGGGATGAGCGCATCTAGACATCATCTGGTCCGAGAATGGCCCCCGACACGCGCGCGGCAGCACCCGCCGGAGTCGGATAGGGGGTGATCCTGGGTCAGGCGGCTGGTTGCAGGGTGACGTTGTAGCCGAGTGCTTCGAGTCCTCGGATGTGGCTGCGCTTCTTGGCGGTGGTCGAGACGTGTCGGTCGTAATGGTCGGGGCCGAGGTCTTCGAAGCGTGCCTCGGGATCGGCCAAGGAGGTGCCAGGCGATGACGAGGATCGAGCGTCCGGTGGCGACGATGGCCTTCTTCTTCCCATGTCTTCGGGCGATGCGTCGGTAGCGGGCGCCGAGGAAGGTCGGTCCGGGCGGCGCCGGCAACGGCCTCGCCGAGCACTCTGGCGAGGTAGCGGTTGCCCTTGCCGGTCGATCCGTTGCCCTTGGTCTTCCCCGCGCTGGACTTGATCCCGGGCGTGAACTTGGCCCACGACGCAAGGGGCCCGGGTGTGGGGAACCGGGTCATGTCGATTCCGATCTCGGCAATGATCACGGCCGCTGCGGTGGGCCCCGATGCCGGGGATCTCATCGAGCCGGGCGACCGCGTCAGCAAAAGGGGCGATGAGGGTCTCGATTTGGGCATCGAGGGTCTCGATGTCGGCGTCGTCGCGGTCGATGCGATCGATGCGATCGATGCGATCGATGCGATCGAGCATCCACTGGAGTCGGAACCGGTGCTGAGCGTCGAAGGTCCCGACCTTCAGGCCGGCGAACGCGTCCTCGAGCAGGCTGATCTTGGGTCGCATCCGGGACCTGGCCATGTTGGCGAGGACTTTGGGATCGCGTTCCCCGGCGATCATCGCCTCCATCATGGCCCGCCCGGAGACACCGTGGATGTCGGAGATCACCCCCACCGAGAGCTTGATGCAGGCCTCTTCCAACAGCATTTGACCCGGTTCTTCGTCGCGGTGCGTGCCCCGACCACATCGGCTCGGTCGCGGGTCAGGCCCCCGCAGCCGGCGGATGTCGGCCGGGGGCACGAAGCTGGGGCGCAGCATCTGTCGCTCGGCCACCTTGCACAACCAAACCGCATCGAGCACGTCGGTCTTCGCGCGACCGGGTAGATGCCGGACGTCTTTGGCGTTGACCAGCCACGGCTGCAGGCCGTCGGCCTCGAACAGGTAGAACGGTGGGCGCCAGTAGTCACTGGTGGCTTCCATCACGACCCGTTCGACACCAGCTCGACCAGATGGTTGGCCAGCTCGCTCAGCGAGCCCACCATCGTTGAATGTGTGGAGACTTCCTGCACCCGTCTGGTCTTGCCTTCCGGTGCGGGGAGCCGGACACAGCACACGACCTCGGCCTTCCCGATGTCCAAGGCCGCAACGCGTTCGATGATCTGCTCATCGTCTTCGGTTGCTGCGAACACCTCGTTCCTCCCTTCGGTTCGATCTTCGAGATGAAGCGCGACCGTCCGGGGGAACCGCCAGGGATAACAGCGAATCTAGTCCTCGCGCTCACACCCGCCCGCCTGTCGGCGACCAGGATCGGCAGCACTGAAGGGCCCATCACGCGGTTCCCCACCCGGCTAGACAGGAAGCAAGAATGGCAGTTCGACGAGGCCAACATCGAGGAGCACGACTCCGACTTGACCTGGGGGAAGGTGAGCTTCACCTTCGCCTTGTGGGCGATTCCGACGCCATGATCCCGTTGTGCTCCCATACCGGGTTGCCCATCCACTTCCAGGTCTGGGTGACGTCGGGAAGTTCTCCGTGGATGAGGCCGCAGACCTCGGCCAGCAGGTGCCTTCGCCAGTCGTCGAAGTGCGTGACCAGCTCGTCGGTCCTCGCTCGCTCCGACTCCTGCGGGCCTTGGTCGGCATCCTTCCAGTCACACGACGACGACCTTGCTCGTCATGATGACTACACCGGGGAGGAGGATGTGACCGTCATGGACTCCGCCATCTCCTTCGAGCCCGAACGACCGCGGCTGGTGCGCCTCGCCGCCCGGGGACCAGACGGAGCCCGAGGACGTCGTCCATGAGGCCTGGCCGCGGCAGCCAGGCCTCGATCTTCGGCGGGCGGACGTTCTGTTGGCGCCCGACCGGAAGCCGTCACGACATAGTTCAGACGCGGAGGGAACACCCAGGCTAGAGTTGTTTGGCGGCCGCGACCGAGATGGACTGACGCACCTCGTTAAGAGTCGTCCCGTCGCGCAGCCCCTTGCGACATAGAACTAAGGCGCGGGGCCAGTTGACGACCGCAGCACCAGACATCGTCGTCCCGTCGGGGGTGTAGAGAACAGCAAACCGGTTGTCAGCGGCCGGGTCGCCTATCATGACGTGCTCGATGCTGCCGCCAGCCGTGCGGCCCACGACCTGGATCTTCCAGTCATGCTGATCGCTCCATACGTACTCCAGGGGGGCGTACGAGCGGGCATCGTCCGGATGCACGATGTTGTGAGCCACGCACACTGCCTGATCGACGGCATTGGTCCAGTGCTCCACGCGAATTTCGGTGCGATACGTCGGGTGGAACCAACGGGCGACGTCGCCGACGCCGTACACATTGTGGACATCGACTGCTCGGCAGTACTCGTCGCAAACCAGCCCGTTGTCGACGACGAGTCCGGAAGACTTGAGCCAGGCATCGTTCGGCTCTGCTCCGATACCGATGACGACCACCGAGGCGGAGACCGACGAGCCGTCGGTGAGGCGTACGGTGAAATCCCCCCGCTCGCCATCGATGGTTTCTACACCGACGTCGAAAAGGGATCGCACGCCATGCCGCTCATGCAGCGCAGCGAACCATTTGCCGATTTCGGGGTTGAACACCCGGCTCATCGGCACTGGAAGCGGGTCCACCATGGTGACCTCAAGGCCGAGCATTCGGGCACTCGACGCCACCTCGGCGCCGATGAACCCGCCGCCCACCACCACGACATGCCCACCGGCCATCAGGTCCTGCCTCAGCAGTTGGGCGTCCTGAAGTGTACGCATCACGTGGATTCCGGAGCGCTCCCCCCATGGCGATGGCCGGGCCCGGGCTCCCGTGGCGATGACGACCTGATCGTAGGACAAGGGGTCGAGTCCCTCGAGCTCGACGCGATGAGCGGCGACGTCGAGACGGGTGGCTCGGTAACCGAGGAGCAGTTGGATACAGTCACGCTCAGCGGCCTCCTGCGTGAGCAACCTGACCGACTCGGCGGTGGCGGTGCCCACAAGGAGCCCCTTGGACAGTGGGGGTTTATCGTACGGCAGTTCTTGTTCCTCGCCGACGAGGACGATGTCCCCCTCGTACCCCTCAGAGCGCAGTGACTGTGCCGTGCGAACCCCTCCGACGGAGGAACCGACAATGACGGTGCGACTCACTGTTCCTCAATTCTCAGTGCGGACACAGGGCAGCTTCGGACGGCTTCCTCCACCCGCGTACGGTTGCTGTCGGGCACGTCAACCCGCAACAAGACCACGACGCCATCGTCGTCGACGTCGAAGTAATCATCCGCGCCCGCCACGCAGTTCGCGTACCCGAGGCAGGTATCCAGGTCCGCTCTTATGACTGCCACAGTTCTCAGTTCCTCTCAGTTGCCCGCTCGCACAACAGCGGAAGGTCGCCGAACCCAACCCGCCACGTGACGCGGGCAGTACAATAAAGTAAACACGCCACTGTAGTGACATGTCAAAGAATCGATGATACCCACGGGGGCCAGGCGTGGTAGATCGAGCGGACCTCCTGGTAGACGCGCCAGGCGACCTCGACCTCGTAGTCCGGGTCACCGATGGGGAGGTACTTCTCGAGCCGTTGGCGTTGCCGGTTCGGTGAGGTGCTCCTCGCCGGTCAGCAGGGTCCGGCGGATCTTGTAGAGCGGGTCGTCCTTGTGCCAGCGCCGGTGCAGCGTCGCCTGCTGGACGCGACGGCGGACGTCGTCGAGGGCGTCGTCGAGGGCGTTGGCGGCCAGCTTGACCACGTGGAACGCATCGAGCACCGCGACCGCGTCGGGCAGCTCGTCCCTGATCGCGTTGGCGTAGCCCCGGAACGGGTCGAGCGCGGCGTGCTCGATGGTGACCTTCACATCGACGCCCTCGACACCCTGATCGGTGAGCCAGTCGGCGTAGACCTTTCCCGACCGGCCCTGCACGGCATCGAGTAGCCGGGCGCGTAGGCGGCCGTTCTCGTCACGCGTGAGGTCGACCATCACCGTGACCGCCTTTGTCCGTGGACGCGATCTTGGACGGGCGCCAGACGTGCTCGTCCACACCGATGGTATTGATGTTTCCCCACCGGGCCGGGTCCGCGATCCGGGCCGACGCCGCGTTCTTGATCGCCGCCCAGCAGGTGTCCCACGCGACGCCCAAGTGCCGGGCGTCGGAATCTTCGCGCCCCATCGTGCGCCCCGAACGCGGCGCCGAACTGCTGGATTGTGAAGCGCCGTTTCAGCCGGCGCTGACAAGCGGTCGTCGAGGACCGGGCGGCGCTCGGGGTTGGTTCTTCTGACGTCGCCAACCTTGCGGACGAGCGGCAGGTCCGTACGTCAGGGTCACGAGTCCATTTGGCGTCGAAGGCTCGGGTCGACGACGGTCACGATCACGAGTAACCCCGACACCAAGATCAAACATATGGCGAGCCGTCCGATGCCTGACTGGTGCCCCCCCCCGGAAAAGGCGAGCGTGATCACTCCTGTCGCGATCATGGCGCCGATATACTGTGCGGTCCGGGAAAGGCCAGCACTTGCAGCTACTTTGGCGCGAGGCGACGCCTGATAGACCATAACCTGGTTCGCGACCTGGGCCATGCCATTCGGGATTCCGAACAAAGCCATCATGCAACCTATATAGAGGATCGAACTTGCGCCGTCCAGCGCAAACATTGCAGTGCTAGCTGCTAGGAGCGCGAGGGCCGGGAGCAGTAATGACCAGAGCAGCCCCGGTCCCCAAGTGCCCACGAATGAGGTCACGGCTCCGACTCCCGACATCCCTAAGAGGAGTAGACCGGCCGAACTGGCGGTGAAGCCCCGTTCGTCTTGTAGCCAAGGGGTAACACCGAATATGACTGCGTACACCACAATGAAAGTCAGTACAATTCGCAAGTAGGTACTCACCAGCGCGCGATTGCTGGCTAGCATACGGAAGTCGAGGAACGGATCATCTTTCGCGAGTTCAAACCGCACAAGGGCTAAAATCGCCAGACCAAGGGCCGGGCCAAGCAGGTACGCGGAGCTCGACAGCGTTGCCACCAAAATCTGGAAGATGGTGATCGTTCCCGCGAACAACAATATCCCCGGTATGTCGATCAGCCGCCACACAGGGTATTCACGCGCCGCAGACTGAGTCTTCGGCAGCCAGAGCAAGCCGGCCGCAAGACCCATAGCACCCAGGGGCAGATTCAGAGCGAACACCGCCTGCCATCCAAGCGTGTCCACCACGACACCACCGAGCAGGGGGCCGACCATAAATGCCACCAGCGCCGCCACGTTGAGAGCACGCAGTGGACGTGCCGGATTCGGCAGTCCTGACAGCTCGGTCTGCTCTCGGACCACCGAGACGGCCGCCGGGTATATCAGCGCGGTGCCGAGGCCCATCGTCACGCGCGACGCCATCAACAACGCGAGGGATGTCCCGAGGGCTCCCACCACGCCCGCAACAGCGACCAACGCAGAGCCTGCCACGAAGAGGCGTCGGCCACCGAACTCGTCGGCCAAGCGTCCGGCGACCGGTTGAACGACCGCGCTGGCGAGGTACATGACGGACACCAGCCATGCAACACCCGCCGTACCGACCCCGAACTCACCGCCGATGGGCGAGAGGGCGGTCGCGATTAAGGTCGAGTTGAGCGGGTTAAGCGCTGCTCCAAAGCAGAGGGTGGAAGTCAGGCGACGACTCATTCGGTACGATCATTGTGGACGTGTCCGGATATGGTTCGCCGCGACCACGAATCCTTGGAGACACTACGCAGTGGATGCTGATCAACTACGCCGCCGCTAGCCAAACTGGACTTGAACGCCCAACAGGATACCCGCCCGGGGACGCGTGGATAATCGACCACGGGGCGTGCACCCCCGAGAATCATCAATTCGCAACCTTTGGGAGCGCGAGATAAATTGCTCCATCGATTACGCTGACCGAGTAAGCCTGGACCGGCAATAGGGCTGGCAGAGATAGCGCCTTACCCGTCACTAGATCAAATCGCGCCCAATGAAGAGGACACTCGACCTGGCAGTCCGCGACCTCGCCATCCGCGAGAGACGCATCAGCGTGGCTACAGGTGTCAGAAAGCGCATAGAACCGGCCATCGTCATTGAATATCGCCACCGGCTCCGGAAGTTCAGCCAACACAAAACGGACCCCCTCACCCACAGGGACGTCGGTCACATTGCACACCAGTTGATGGGTCGCCGCCGCTGTCGTGCCCATCAACTGTCCCTCGGTGTCCATGATCCGACCGCCATGCCCATAAGTCCGCGGTAAAACGGTTCGTACGTGAGGAAGTCAAGATGAGGTTCGTCTCCCAACGCGGCCAGAAGGGCGATCCAGGCCCGCAGCTCCACCTGCCCGTGCTCGAGCAGGTCTGCGCCAGACAGTTTGCTCAGCTGTCCAGTATCACCGCCTGTGAGGGAATCCACGAGATGCTTGTCGAAGTCCTCATCGATGTCCCCGTGTCCCATCTGTCCCCGATAATCCAGCCAGGGATACCCGGCCGTGAAATGGGACCAGCCTCCTGACGCGTAGATGGCCACCCGTTCGTTCGCGGGGCGCTTCGCAGTCACGCGCGACAACAACTCGCCGAATTGCGTGCACCTCCACGGCTCGACCGAGGGATGGTGGATGGCATTCATGAACACGAGAACCACGGGGATTTCCGCGCCCGGCATGATGTTAGCTAGCACCTGCGCATGTGCGTGAGACCTCAGTTCATCGCCCTCGAACCGGCCGACCGAGGCAAGGTCGAAACCTTCGAGAACGCCTTGCTCGAGGAGGTCACGCGCAAACTCACGATGACATGTGTATTCAGTCGAGCCGCTAATAAGGGGATTCGCGAGAGTGAAATCGCCACCAGCATAAACTGCCAGTTGAGGGATATTCGCGGTACTGAAGTTCTCGTCCTGGTCGTCGCCAACGACGATGAGGACATCCGGGAGCGTGGACGCCAGTTTTGCCCGAATAGCGTTGAGTGCCTCCTGAATAGCCGCGAACCTCTTGCGGTTCTCCTCCATACTCTCTGCAAGGACGCCGTCGGGAACCTCCGGCACGAACCCATAGCGCTCTTGAAACATGCGCCGATTCCGTTCACGGAACTCGTCCCAGTCATCGATCGGCATGAAGGTGAAGGCGTGTGACGAGGCCAAGCCAGCGACTACTTCGCCCATGTGTCCGCCACCTCCGGACGTTGACCCTGCCCTTCCATCACACCGGCGGAGCGAAAGAATGCCAAGAGCACATCTGCTACTTCCTGCGGCGCGTCGGTCTGGGCCTGGTGCCCAGCACCCTCGACCACGTGGAACGGAACTTCTGGGTACAGCTCGCGCATTCCGGTTCCAAGCGATGCCAGAGGGGCCGTCCGATCATCGGCTCCCCAGATCATTGTCCAGGGCACCGAAAGTTGAGCTAGCCGTTCACGCACCGAGAAGACCTGCTGCTGATCGGAATCCTGAACCAGAAGCTGGCGGTAGTCCCAAAGCGAATCCAGCATCTCACGATGCCCCGGCAGTGACGCCACATCGTACCTTGCGTCAACTAGCCTATCGCTGAGATGCCTCGGATCGTTGACGATGAGACGGAGAAAGTCCTCCAGTGACGCGCGTGAACCGTCGAATCTGGGAAGCGGAAGAGCGTGACCGCCATCCCGCAGACCAACTGCCGTCGCGAGAGTTCCGGTAGCGATCACACCGACTTGTCGCACCCGAGCGGGATGATCCAGCGCGTACTTCATCGCCACGTAGGCGCCCTGCGAGTTCCCGACAAGACGCACCCTGCTGAGGCCGAGGACATCGATGAATCCCGCGACATGGTCGACAAGTGTCTGGAACGAGTAGTCGACCAGTGGCTTGTCGCTGTATCCGGACCCCAACAGGTCGATCGCCAGGACGCGGTACTCGCCAGAGAGTAGCGGCAGGAGCCTTCCCCAACCACTAGCGCCCGAGGCGCCTGGGCCGCCACCGTGGACCAGGATGACAGGTTCTCCCTCTCCCGCCTCCACATAGTGGGTGTGGACTCCATACACGTTCTCGCGCATGGCCCGCACGTGCGGCACGACCACGCTCCGCGACGAGTATTCGTCATTATGCATGTTGGGCTTCCTTGCTCTGGTGCGAGGTGCAATAAGTCAATAGGACCATGTGCACCCACGCAGGGGTGTACAACTGTCTGGATTATTGGAGGGCGCTCGTGTCCCTGCCAAGGAAGGCAGGATCCAATCGCAGGCGCCGCCGGAAGGCGCCTCCCACCTGAGTGGCGCCGTCAGAAGAAGATGGCAATGCCCCGCGGCAAAACCGTGTTGTCCAGGTGCACCAAGCGGCGAGCGATTTTCCACTCGCCGTCGACCCGGCGCAAGACGTCCTCGCGGCGCCCCGCCCACCATGCTTCGTCCCGCAACTTCCTAGCCTGCCGAACAGTGAAAGCACTCAAGGCGATCACTTCGTCTGGGTCGCTGCTGGCATCAACAACGACATTGCTGATCAGGTGGCATGTCATGGATACCGGTATCTCAACGTGCGAGTAGCCGGTGTCATCCTTGGCGACGCGGATCCTAAGCATGTCCTTGTCGTCCTTGATGATCGGGTGGCCAGCGGGTTCAACCTTTCCTTCCACATACTCGCGGAGGGGAAGAATGTACTCCGCATCCTCTGTGAAGAGGTCCAACCAGTCGTGAAGGCGGTGTTCGTCCAGGATGTGCGCTTCACGAAATAGGAAATCCTCGATTTCCTGTTTTAATTGCCACCGCGTTGACAAGTCCTGTGCTGGCATGATCATTTCCTCTCCATCATCTCGCGCCAGAAGCGGTAGAACCGCCGTTGGTTGAACTCGCTCGGATTCGGCCCCATAGTTCCGTGAAGCCCGGCTGGACCTTCGTCCTCCTGGCCCATCTGCAGTCCGTAGTGGTTGGGACGCTCCCAGTTGCGCGTAGGCCTGCCGGCCTCCACCATCCGCTCAAAGTTCTCAACGTCGTCCGGCGCGACGATACCCGCCATGTGCTGTCCTTGGTGCGCCCGTTGAATCGCTAGATCCTTAACCACCTGAGGCGCCTCCCGCTCGACCATGGTCCACTGCCATACTTCATGTTCTATCGCTCCACGCGGGTGAAACATCAGGAACTGGCGGCCAATCATTGGCGAGAAGAATCCCATCAGCCCGAGGTTCGGAAAGAGGCCGCCATTCATGAAACTGTAGGGGGCTCCCTCGAGATCCTTGGAGACTTCGTCGAGGCGTTGCTTCCGGTGGTGGATCCACTCGACCGCGTCAGTTCCGAGTGTCTTGGCCTCGCTGAGATCCCTCTGAAAGAGGTCATCGCTGCCAACGGTCACCATGCCCATGCCGAAGGGAGCGTTTTCGGCTCCCCCAATGGCGCCCTCGTACACGCTCTGTGCGTTGGCGGGATAGGTCGCCATCGGCGCGTCCATACCCTTGCTGACAAATTCCTGCATCACCGCGAGCCACGAGATGTGGGTCGCGGAAAAGACGTGATAGTCGTCTCCGATGAAGTTCTCCGACACAAGCTTCCAGTTTCCCGGGGACCGATATCTGTGCCAGCCCGGGAGCATCTCAAGACCGCCGAGGGGAGCAGCGAGGACGAAGTTCTTTAGCCACCAACTGACGTCCTCGCCCAGCCACGTCTCCAAGGAAGGCGCGTCGGGGTCGAATGAAGCGAAAAGGAGTCCGTGGAAGTTCGCCACTTTCGGGACGGTCTCCAGCCCCAGCGCGGATTTGTCCAACTTGCCATGATAGAGAGCCTGTTCCATCGGGACGCCATTCAACTGGCCGTCCAGACCAAAGCTCCATCCATGATATGAGCAAGTAAATCCCTTTGCGTTACCGCGGTCGAACAAGCACACCTGATTCCCGCGGTGTGAGCAGCGGTTCACGAGGACGTGAACGTCACCGCGGCCGTCACGCGTCACCACGACGGGAACGTCGCCCATGTAGTTCGTTACATAGTCGTTTATCTTGGGAACCATGTCTTCGTGACCCACCACGAGCCAAGCCTTGTTGAATACCTTGTCGCTCTCCGCGCGGTATACATCTTCATCAAAATGTATCTCAGGACTGACCAGTCCCTGTTCCCAGTCGACGCCAGAAAGCACTTCGTCGATGTTCTTCATGACAGTTCCTTCTTTTTAGGAGTAGTGAATGAAGGGTGGCACGTCAAAAACCGATTGAAGTACCATCTTGAATGGGCGAATTGACTGATGCAGCCTCATTAAGTCGGGTCGCCGCGTCAATTCGCAGGACTCCCGCCAACTGCATGATGAGCAATGGATGGGACCCGCGGTCGTGAAGGTAGCGAAGATCTCCACCAAGAATCGCAGCGATATCGGTGGAATCGCTGGGTCTGAGGTGAACGTCGGTGTTGGTGCCCGATACGTTCCCGTCGTCAAGTTGCTCCCCCCTCAGGAAGCTACGGATCAACTCGTCAAGTGGCAGGTTCATCGACGCCCTCCGGGAATAGTCGCGCCAGCGCAATTCCAGTCGCCCACTCACGCACCGCTTCGTAGGCAAGGACCGTCCCCTTGCCTCGCCGAGCGGACATAACCGTCACCCAGTTTCGGATCTCTGGTGCACCGTTTCCGCCCTGCGCTACAACGTCGGACATAGTCATATCCACCACACCCTCAAGGTCCCCGTCACGCACGCGCGCCAAAAAGAGTTCGTCGAACTCAGAGTTGACCTGCCCCATCTGAGGTGTGCCGACCCAGTGGGAGAGCCCCCCCGTGCCAATGATCACCACCCGCTCTTCGTCTGGGCGTTGCTCCGTGACGGCACGGATGAGCCGGCCGAGTTCAGCCGACCGCCGCAACGG
>JBPPMI010000105.1:0-4074 GCA_051305975.1 Solirubrobacterales bacterium | reverse complement strand
TTCGCGGCTTTGCCCCAGAGCAAGCTCTGGTTCGTCGCACCACTTGCATGTGTTAAGCACACCGCCAGCGTTCGTCCTGAGCCAGGATCAAACTCTCCGTGAAAAATGTTGCGAGGTATCAATGCCGGCCTGTAAACAGGCCAACTCCCGAATCCAAAGGATCCGGGTTCCTCTAACTATTTTAAAACGTAGAGCTGTGTCATATCGAAATGCTGCCGAAGTACACAAGTATCGGCAACGGATATGACGGGGTACAACTATTCGCCCGAGGCGCTGGCGCCTCAGACTGTAAATCGGGCTCGAACATTTCTCCAGACAGGTAAATCGTCCGGAGTAATGCACGCTGCTCAGTTTTCAAAGACCGCGTGCGCCGTCGCGATGTGTTTCATCGCAAGGGACACTTGAGTCGCACAACCTGCCCGACTCAGCGGACGAAGGACAATACATGATTTTCAGAAGTTTGTCGACCCGATTAAGCGCTTGGCTTTACAGAGCCAAAGTCAGGCTTTGGCGAAGCGTTTGAAGCGCCGCTTGCCAACCTGGATCACGCATCCGTCGAGGTCCGAAGCGGCGTAATCCAGCGGTTCTGGCGGAAGCGCTTCGCCGTCCCGCTTGACCCCGCCCTGCTCCAGCACCCGGCGGGCCTCGCTGCGGCTGATCCCGAACGCTTCCGCAAGCTCGGCCGGCAGATGGACCTGATCCCCGTTCATCCGGTGGTCCTCGATGTCTTCCGGCGCCTCGTGCCGCACGAATACGCGATCGAAGTGCTCCTCGGCCGCTTTCGCGGAGGCTTCATCGTGGAACCGGGACACCAGAGCCCGCCCGAGAGCGCGTTTCGCCTGGTTCGGCGGTTCGTCGGGTGGCTCCTGGCCCAGCAGGAGGCGCCAGTACTCCCCGGTGGTGTCGTCCGGGACGCTCATGACCTTGCCGAACATCTCCTCCGGGGCATCGGTGACCCCGATGTAGTTGCCGGTGGACTTCGACATCCGCCTGACGCCGTCGATTCCGGGCAGGATCGGCATCGTCATCACCGTCTGCTGGGGTCTTCCGTAGGCGCTTTGTATGGAGCGTCCGAAAAGCAGGTTGAATTTCTGGTCGGTCCCACCGAGCTCGATGTCGGAGTCGATCGCCACCGAGTCGTAGCCCTGCAGCAGCGGGTAGAGCAGCTCGAGAGCCGAGATCGGCTCTTCCGCCTTCATCCGCTTCTGGAAGTCGTCGCGTTCGAGCAGCTGGCTGATCGTCGCCTTGGCCAGCAGTCCGAGCAGCTCTTCCGGCTCCATCCGGAGCCATTCGCTGTTGAAGCGGACTTCGGTGCGGTCGGGATCGAGGATCTTGAAGGCCTGTTCCTGGAAGGTCCGGGCGTTCCGGTCGATCGTTTCCGGTTCCAGCATCGGCCGCTGTTCCGATCTGCCGGTCGGATCGCCGACCCGCGCCGTGTAGTCGCCGATGATCAGGACGACCTGGTGGCCGTCATCCTGGAACTGGCGCAGTTTGTTGAGAACCACGGTGTGGCCCAGGTGGATGTCCGGTGCCGTCGGATCGATGCCGAGCTTGATCCTCAGCGGGCGGCCAAGGTCCAGCTGACTGGCCAGTCCTCCCTCGGGCAACGCCTCGACCGAATTGGAACCCAGTGCGGCGGCCCGCCGGACCGAAACTTCGCTCGTGTGATCTTCGTCCATTTCGGCTTTGTCGGGCACGGGCTCAATGCTAGACTGCGTACCGCGACTTGGTGATCCCGGTGGGTTGTATTGGAAGGAACCCGCCGGGGCATTCGCGATAATCCGCGCACCCAGGCCGCTCTGAATCGCCATCAAATGGCTACTCGAACTACAAAGCATCCACCGGGAAGCAAGTCCCGGAAGAACGGGCGCGCAGCTGACGCCCCGACCAATGCCGAAGGCAATGGCGGTTCGGTCCTGCGCCCACCGGGTGAGAAATCGACCGTAAAGGCTCCTTCCCGCAAGGAGAAGACCCGGCGGCTCTTCGCCCGTAACGGATCGAAAAACGGCACGAACAACGGCTCCCGCACGAAGACCCCTCCCCCCGAGGGCAACACGCTGGTAATACCGGCGCCCCCGACCGGGAACGGCGGAAACGGAGGAAGCGGCAATGGAAACGGGAACGGCGGACCTCCGCTCACCATCCCGACCATGCCCCAGCCGGCCGGCAAACCGCCGAAGCCCAAGGTCAAGAAGCTCCGCATCCTCTTCATCGTGCTCGGCCTCGGCACGCTCGGCCTGTTCTCCGCCTTCTTCGGCATGTTCATGGCCGTCTCGCAGGATCTGCCGGCGATCGAGAAGTACGCGCAGTACAAGGAATCGAAGAACTCGATAATCACCGACAGCCAGGGCGAATTCATCAGCACCCTGAGCAGCAACGAGAACCGCATCCTGATCCCGCCGGAGCAGATCTCCCCGAACATGAAGAACGCCGTGGTGGCGATCGAGGACGCTCGTTTCTACGAGCACCGTGGCGTCGACTACCAGGGACTCGGCCGCGCCCTGGTCCAGGACATCATCGCCCGTAGCGCCAAGCAGGGCGCCTCGACGATCACCCAGCAGCTGATCAAGCAGGCCCTCGAAGCGCAGAACGACCGTTCGCCGCTCCAGAAGATGCGCGAGATCGCCCTCGCCTACCACATCGAACAGGAGTGGACGAAGGACAAGATCCTCACCGAGTATCTGAACACGGTCTACTTCGGATCCGGCGCATACGGCGTCGAGGCTGCGGCGCGGACCTATTTCGGTGAAGCCCATCCGGGCTGCGGGACCGATACGGAACCTTGCGCGGCACTCCTGACCCCGGCCGAGTCCGCCCTGCTCGCCGGCATCATCCAGAACCCCTACGGATACGACCCGGCCAACAGCCCTGACGCCTCCCTGATCCGGCGTGACACCGTCCTCGACAAGATGGCGGAACAGGAGTTCATCACCGAGGAGCAGCTGACCGAAGCCAAGTCGGAGGGTCTGCCCGCCGCCAAGGACATCGAACCGCCGTCGATCGATTCCAAGGCCCCGTATTACACGGAGTGGATCCGCCAGCAGCTGGTCGATCGTTACGGGGCAGGTCGCGCCTTTTTCGGTGGTCTCAAGGTCAAGGGCACGCTCGACCTCGAGGCGCAGGCCGCCACCGAGAACGCCGTCACCAGCACCATCGGCGGCGTCGGACCCGATGCATCGGTGGTCATCATCAACAACAAGGACGCGACCGTGGACGCCATGGTCGCCGGCTCCGACTTCGACAGCGCGCCGTTCAACCTGGCCACGCAGGGCTATCGCCAGCCGGGCTCGACCGTCAAGCCGTTCGTGCTGACCACGGCCCTGTCCCAGGGCATCTCACCGGATTCCGTCTGGGACTCCTCGGAGCAGTACTTCGAGTTCGGCAAGAAGAAGAACGGGTTCACGGTCGAGAACTACGGTGGCTTCTACAACGGACCGATCTCACTGGCCCAGGCCACGACCCTGTCCGACAACGCGGTCTACGCGCAGGTGGGCCTCGAGGGCATCAAGGGCGGCCCGCGTGCGATCCGCGACACGATCAAGAAGATGGGTGTGGCCGATCACGTCGGCAAGAACCCGGCAATGGTGCTCGGGACCTCCGAAGTCACTCCCCTCCAGTGGACCTACGCCTACAGCACGCTGGCCAATGACGGCCGCCGCGTGAGTGGAACACTCGCCCCGAACCCCGGCGATTCCCCGGTTGCCTACACCAAGGTCACCGACGAAGACGGCAAGACCATCAAGGGTGGCGACAACGAAGTCATCAGCACCGGAGTGATCGATCCCGAGGTGGCCACGACCGCCAAGAGCATCCTTTCGACCGTCGTCACCTCCGGCACCGGTGAGAACGCGAACATCGGCGATCCAAGCCAGTGGGGCAAGACCGGAACCACTGACGACAACACCAACGCCTGGTTCTGTGGCGCCACGAGTGAGATCACCGCCTGCGTCTGGGTCGGTTACTCCGAGGGCTACACCAAGATGCTGACCGAGTACGGCGGCAGCCCCGTCGACGGCGGCACCTATCCCGCCCTGATCTGGGGCCGTGTGGTCGAGGCCTGGCAGGCGCTGGAAG
>JBPPMI010000104.1:0-2904 GCA_051305975.1 Solirubrobacterales bacterium | reverse complement strand
CGCGGCCCTTACCGAGAAGGTCCCCCAGGACAAACTTCGGATCGCACTCGGCGTGGTCCTCATCGCATCGGGCATCGCCACGGTCCAGAAGGGCGATCCCCTGGTCTGGCCGATCGCGGCAGCGGTGGCCGGCATCGGCTTCGCTCTCATCCTCATGGCGCCGCGCTGGTACGACAAATTCCGGCCGCGGCCCCCGGGCCCCGAACCCGACACCAGCTGACCGGAAGCCTCCTCACGGGGACCGGAAATCCTGACAATTCAGGTGCCTTTAATCGAGAAACCACATTGTGGACTCGCTTTCGCAATCGACCGTTTCATGCGGTTTGCGGGAATATCCAGCGAGTCTGACGGCTTTCGGGTGTCCGTGCTGGTTTACTAAGACTGTGCGTGTTTCCGCGAAAACAGATTATGCAGTGAGGGCCGCAGCGGAACTGGCGGCGTCGCCGGACGGACCCGTCAAGGGTGAACGCCTGGCTGAAGCCCAGGATATTCCCCTCCAGTTCCTCGAGCACATCCTGCTGGACCTGAAGCACGCCGGAATCGTCCGGGCCCGCCGCGGTGCGAAGGGCGGCTACTGGCTCGCGAAGCCTTCCGAGGACGTCACCATCGCCGACGTGATCCGGGCTGTCGAAGGTCCGATCGCCCACGTCCAGTCGGCCCCGCCCGAATCGATCCAGTACCGCGGCAGCGCGGTCGAGCTCTCGGCAGTCTGGATCGCCGTCCGGGCGTCGCTCCGCCAGGTACTCGAATCGGTGAGCCTCTCGCAGCTCGTGAACGGCGAACTCCCGGACCACGTCCAGGCGCTCGCCGACAGCAAAGACGCGTGGCTTCCCGCCGACGCCGCCTCGCGTAACAGGTAGTAACAAGGGCCGGTCCCCAAGTCGGTACCCTCCCTCCAGGGAGTTCTTGAAGAAGTTCTACGAGAGGGTGGTCGTATGGCTGGAGATGGTTCGGTTCGGGATGGTCTGACTCGTCGCGATGCGCTGAAGGTGGGTGCCGGTGCTGCCGGCGGTCTCGCAATCGCCGGTGGTCTGCTCGGCCGCGGCCTCGATGCGATGGCGGCTCCCGCAGTGATCGGAGATGGACCGTACGGGCCCCTTCAGGCTCCCGACGCTAACGGCATGATGTTGCCTGCAGGCTTCACGTCGAGGGAGATCGCCCGCACCGGCAAGGCCGTGGTCCCCGGGGGGAAGGCCTTTCACGCGCTCCCCGACGGCATGGGCACCTACAAGACGGCCGATGGAGGCTTCATCCTCGCGACGAACAGCGAGATGCCCTACCTCGCAGGAATTGCCGAGACCGGTACGGCCGCGATCCGTTTCGACAAGAACTTCAAACCTGTCGACTATTACGACATCCTCACCGGGACATCCCTCAACTGTGCTGGAGGCGTGACACCGTGGGGCACCTGGCTCTCGTGCGAGGAGGTAGGGAACTCATCCACACTCGGAAGCGGTGGCGCAGTCTGGGAGTGTGATCCGACCGGAGTCAAGCCCCAGGTCAAGCGACCGAAGATGGGCCTCTTCAAGCATGAGGCGACCAGCATCGACCCGGTCGGAAAAGTCGCTTACCTGACCGAGGACCTCGGCGACGGCTGCCTCTACAAGTTCACACCGAGGAGCTATCCCGACCTCTCGGACGGCAAGCTCGAAGCCGCCCTGGTCGACGAAGTGGACGGCAAGGTGACCTGGCTACCGATAAACGACCCGGAGAACCTCAGGGGCATTGCACCCCGCGACCAGCAGCCGACCGCCTCCCGCTTCAAGCGTGCCGAAGGCATGTGGTACGACGAAGGTGTCATCTATTTCGCCACGACCCAGGACGACCGCGTCTATGCGCTCCATTGCGCAGAGCAGGAACTGGAAGTCATCTACGACGGTGTCGCACTGGGCGAGGACGCTCCGCTGAACGACACGGACAACGTGACTGTGGCCGCGCCCTCCGGGGACCTGTTCGTCTGCGAGGACGCCGGTGACCTCCAGGTCTGCGTGATCAGCACCGAAGGCGAGGTGGCGCCGTTCCTCCAGCTTCCGGGCGAAACGCACATGAACTCCGAACTGACTGGCCCCGTCTTCGATCCGAGCGGGAAGCGGTTCTACTTTGCTTCCCAGCGGGCCGGCGCTCCGATAAGTGCGGGAGTGGTCTACGAAGTGACTGGTCCGTTCCGTCGCACACGTCCCGAAACTCCCGGTCCCGACCCGGATCCGAAGGACACGAAGAAGCCGGCGCTGAAGGTCCGCACCCTCGGCAAGCCGAACCTCCGGGGACTGTTGAAGAGGGGCCAGGTATTCAAACTCGAGATTGCCGACGAGAGCCCGCCGGTCGAAGTCGAGATCAAGCTCGTCACCAAGCTGCGGCGCGCAGTTGGCAAAGGCAAGCGTGAGGTCACGATCGGCCGCCTCTCGACCAGAGCTTCGAAGTCCGGCAACAAACGTGTCCGGGTCAAGGTCGGCCGGAAGTTCAAGGAGCGCCTGCGACGCCGTGATGTTGCCCAGACAAGGCTGGTCGTGGTCGCAACGGACCAGGAAGGCAACCGCACCAAGGTCGTGAAGCGGGTCCGGTTCAGCTGAGCCGGTCCCGGTCGAACGGATTTCTGGCTGCCGCGGCGATCGCGGTGGCCATGACCTTGGCCGGATGCGGCGAGAGCACCGGCACCTCCGACAGCAGTGAGCCACCCCGGGCGAATCAGGGTTCGGGTGGCAACGCATTGGCCGACCTGAAAGCCGAAGCGAAAAGAAAAGCTTCCGCGGCCAGGGCCAGGAAGGCCCGGAAGGCGCGCCAAAAGGCGAATCGGCAGGCGCGACGGCAGAGGGCCAGGTCGAAGAAGCGGCCGGCACGGGTCACGGGGGACCTCGATTGCGGTGCGTTCTCGAATCAGGCCCAGGCCCAGAAGCGTCTCGCCGG
>JBPPMI010000103.1:0-6039 GCA_051305975.1 Solirubrobacterales bacterium | reverse complement strand
CGTTTCCAACTCGACCTCGTTCAGGTAGGTCATGAAGCCCTGGATCCTCGTACCGCCCGACGGGTGGATAGTTGCCGGGATGTACCCGGCCGAGACGTGGCTCGAGTAGACCGCGTCGTAACCCTCGACCTCAAACGCGATCACGGGAATGTGGACCTCGGGGATCGCCGCGAACTTGTGGGCGAGCGCGACCGGGGAGGGGTTCGAGCTGTAGCCGAACACGGGGGTGAGGCCCTCGAGGTCGACCTCCCAGCTGTCGGGATGACCCTCGAGCAGATGCTCGTGGTCGTGGGTGAAGATGTACGAACACTCCGGCCGGCGGAAGGGGTAGGTCTTCGCCCGCTCGATCGCCTCGATTGTTCCCGTGTTCGGCATGCCGGCGGATCCTACGTCCTCGGGGTAGCCTTCACCTCATGCTGAGACTCCGGATCTCGATCGCCGAGGATGAGAAAGCCAGAGTCATCGACCGATTGAGCGAGACCGAGGGCGTGCGGCGGGTCACCGCCGACCGCAACGAGCTGAACGACGAATGGGTCCTCGATGCCGACCTTTCGCCCCCCGCCGCCGACCGTGTGCTGAACCGGCTGAACGAACTCGGGGTACCCGACCACTGTTACGTGATGGTGCGCCAGGACGTGATCGCTCCGCGGCGGGAAGCCGGCCACTCGCTTGCTTCGGACGACGGTTTCGCCTGGGCCGAAGTGCTCGGGCAGGCGAGGGAGAACTCGAGACCGATCGCCCGTTACGTCCTCCTGATGGGAGTCGCGGGCTGTATCGCGGCGATGGGTGTCGTGACCGACAACAGCATCCTGATTGTCGGCGCGATGGCCGTCAGCCCGGACCTTCTGCCGATCTGCGCGACCTGCGTCGCCCTCGTCGGCAAGCGCCTGTCCCTGGCCGCCCGCGCTTTCAGCACTCTGCTGATCGGGATGCTCGT
Source organism: Solirubrobacterales bacterium (assembly GCA_051305975.1). Lineage (GTDB taxonomy): Bacteria > Actinomycetota > Thermoleophilia > Solirubrobacterales > 70-9 > 67-14. Next base: position 5,102 of record JBPPMI010000103.1, on the reverse strand, counting down.
CGTGATGGCGGTGGCAGCGATCCTTGCCTTCCTCCTGCGGCAGGTCGGGATCCTCGACGGCAACCCGGACGACTACCTCGGCGCCCTCGGCGGATTGGTGAAGACCGATTACTCGACAGTGATCATCGCCCTAGCGGCGGGCATCGCGGCGATTCTCTCCTTCGAGACCCGCGCAGCGGCTGCGGTCGGGGTGGCGATCTCGGTCACTACCGTCCCGGCATCCGCCTTCTTTGGTGTGGCGATCGGTCTCGGCCACGCGAGCGACGCGACCTACGCGCTGGTCACCCTCGCCATGTACGTCAGCCTCCTGATAATCGCCGGCACCATCACGCTCTGGCTTCAGCGGATGATCGGCTCGCCGAACAGCTGACTACTCATAGCCCTGCTGCTGTAGCCGGGCCTGGTACTGGCGGGCGAGTTCGTCGGCTTCCCTCGTCGCCTCTTCCTGCTCGCGTGTCGCTTCTTCGAGCGCCAGCGTCGCCCGTTCGTACTCCGCGACCGCATCCGGCTCCAGCTGCACCGGAGGAAGGACCTGGGTCTGTTCGGCCGGGGCCGGTCGGGCAGCGGGGGCGGACCACGGGTGTCCGCCCTCGGCGAGCGGCGAGGGCTCGAACTTCGAAAGCACCAGCAGGATGAACAGGAGCAGCTCGATGACGACCAGGGCGCTCAGCAGGATCAGCGCCTTGTCGGAGAAGTAGCCCCAGGCGACGATCACTATCGGGACTGCGATCGCGGCGGCCATCGTCAGGGCGAGCAGCAGGCCCCAGAGGAACGGGCGGAAAGCCTGCCTCTGCGCCGGCACCAGGTTCGAGACCTGGTTGGCGGTGGCGAGGAAGATCGCGACCGAAGCTGCGGCCATAGCCTTGACCGCGTCAATCACGTTCTGGTCGGTCGAAAGCTCGGCCGGCCGCACCACGAAATAGAGCGCGGTCACCGCGAGGACGCACAGGGCGAACACCCAGAACAGGGTGTCGTGGTAGCCCTTCATGTGCCTCTCACTCATTGACCGACCCTATCCTCAACCCGGGCCACGGACCGGGGGAGTATCAGGCGAAGACCGAGGTGTCGATGCCGCGCTTGAAGATCTTTCCGGTCGGACCCTTCGGGAGGTCGTCGATGATCTGGATGTGCCGCGGGTACTTGTACGCTGCGACCCTCTCCTTGGCGAACGCCCGGACTTCGTCCTCCGTGACCGATTCCCCGTCCTTCAGCGCGATGACGGCGCAGACTTCTTCGCCGAGGTCGGGTTGGGCGATGCCGATCACGGCGGCGTCGCGGACCGCGGGGTGCTCGTACAGGACCTCCTCGATCTCGCGCGGGTAGACGTTGTAACCACCGCGAAGGATCATCTCCTTCTTGCGGTCGACGATCGAGTAGTAACCGTCCTCGTCGACCGTGGCGACGTCGCCGGTCGAGAACCAGCCGTCCGGGTCGATCGCATTGGCGGTCTCCTCGGGCATGTTCCAGTAGCCCTTCATCACGTTCGGGCCCTTCACCTGGAGCTCACCCTTCTCGCCGACTCCGACCACATTGCCGTCGTCATCGATCAGGCGGACTTCCACGTCTTCGATCGGCACGCCGATCGTTCCCGGCTTCTGCTCCATGTCGAGGCGGCCGAAGGTCGCGACCGGCGAGGTCTCCGACAGGCCGTAACCCTCGATGATCGGCGAACCGAACTCCTCCTCGAAGGCCTTCAGGATCTCGCCGGGCAGGGCGGCACCGCCGGACACGCAGAGGCGCAGCGAGCTGATGTCGTACTTGTCCTTGTCCGGGGTGTGGAGCAGTGCCGCGTACATCGTCGGCACGCCCATGAAGATCGTGACCTTGTCGCGCTGGATGATTTCGAGCGCCTTGACCGGATCGAACCGGGGCAGAAGGGTCAGGCAGCCGCCGACCTTGATCACCACGTTCATGGCCACGGTCTGGCCAAAGATGTGGAAGAGCGGCAGGGCGCCGAAGACGACGTCCTCCGCGCTCGGATCGAACAGGCCGAGGATCGACTCGACGTTGGAGCCGATGTTGTTGTGGGTCAGCTGGGCTCCCTTGGGGGTGCCGGTGGTACCCGAGGTGTAAAGCACGACAGCGGTGTCGTCGGGCTCGACCTCGGCGATCTCCTCGACCGCTTCGGAACCGCCGACCAGTTCGAGGAAGGGGCCGGGATCGACCTTCTGGACCTCGACACCGGTCTCTTCACCAGCGGTGACCGCCTCTTCGGCGAAGTCGTTCCAGGCGAGGATCAGCTTGGCGCCGGAGTCCTCCGTGTAGTGCGTGATCTCGCGCGAGGTCAGCAGCACGTTCATCGGCACGACGATCGCTCCGAGACGGAGGACCGCGTAGTAGACCATCACGAAGTGGGGGACGTTCGGCAGCATCACGCAGACCCGGTCTCCCTGCTCGATGCCTTTGCTCTTCAGCAAGCCGGCGACCTGCTTGCTCAGCTGGTTCATCACCGAGTAGGGGAGTGCGATGTCATCCAGGCGGACACCGATCCGATCGGGATGGTTATCGGCGGAATCCTGCAAAAGGTTGGCCAGATTCGGGTTCAACGTGCTGCCTCTCTCTCCGTGACTTGTCTTACGCCAATACCCGCAATCCTCAGTCGCAAGCGTCAGGCGCCATTCATCCTATTGAGTCTGGGAAACTCAGCGGCATGAGTTTTCAAGGGAAGGTCGCGCTGGTCACGGGTGGAGCCAACGGTCTGGGGCGGGCGACCGCCGCGCGCCTGATCGGGGAGGGGACGAAAGTCGTCCTGGCCGACATCGAAGCTGAGACTGGCGAAGCGGCCGCGAACGACCTCGGCGCGGACTTCATCCAGACCGACGTCACCGTCCCCGAAGCAAGCCAGGCGGCCGTCGATTTCACGCTCGAAAAGCACGGCAAGCTCGACCTCGCCTTCCTGAACGCCGGCATCGTCACCGGCTCCGGGCTGATCGAGCACTTCGACCTCGACGGTTACCGCCGCGCAATGGGCGTGAACCTCGACGGCGTCGTCTTCGGTCTGAACGCGGTGGTCCCCGCCATGCGCGAGAACGGGTCCGGCTCGATCATCGCCACCTCGTCCCTGGCCGGTCTCGCCCCGACCCCTTACGACCCGGTCTATTGCGCGAACAAGCACGCGGTCCAGGCCATCTGCCGCTCGATGGGCCCCCTGCTCGCCGAGGAGAACATCACCCTGAACGCGCTCTGCCCCGGATTCGCCGAGACCCGCATCGTCGACGGCATCAAGGAAGGACTCGGCGAGGCGGGCATCCCGCTGATCAAGGTCGAGAAGGTCGTCGATGGCGTCATGGAGCTCTTCGAGGCCGACTTCGCGGGCGAGGCGTTCTTCGTCCAGGCCGGCATGGAGCCACAGGTGTTCAAGTTCCGCCGCGTCCCCGGTCCGCGCGAAGAAGCCGAAACCTGAGCAGAGCCGTCGGGCCGAAGTCCGAACTGGCAATGAAATGTCTCCCTCAGCGAGACATTTCATTGCCAGTTCGAGGTCAGGCTACGGCGGGAGCCAGCTCCGTGCCGATGATCTCGATCTGTTCGAGGTCCTCGTGGAGCAGCAGCTGCATCAGCACCCGATCGACACCGAGGTCCCGGAACGCCTTCAGCTGCTCGACCACCTGGTCGGGTGAGCCGCAGAACTCGTAGTTCAGTTCGTCGCCGGCGCCGGTCTTCTCCTTGATCTTCTCCAGGCGATCGTTCGCCTCCGCTTCCGTCCGGCCAACAGCGGCGCCGGTCATGATCGAGAACCGCACCGACTCGGGGTCGCGGCCGGCTTCGATCCAGGCATCGACGATCGCCTGCCGCCGCTCCCGCACTTCGTCCTTGCTCGGATTCGGCGTGTTGTATTCGACCGCGTACTTCGCGGCGAGCGCTGCGGCCCGCGGTCCGGCGTTACCACCCATCATCAGCGGCATCGGTCGCTGGACCGGCTTCGGCAAAGCTTCGACCCCGGTGAATTCGTAGTGCTCGCCGTGGAACTCGAACTCGCCTTCGCCCCACAGACTGGTGACGATCTCGAGCTGCTCACTCAATACATCCATCCGCTCCTTCATCGAAAGGAACGGGAAACCAAAAGCTTTGTGCTCGTCCTCGTTCCAGCCGGTGCCGAGCGCCGGTTCGATCCGGCCGCCGGAGATCTGGTCGGCCGTCGCCACGAGTTTGGCGAGCACGCTCGGGTGGCGGAAGCTGGCCGGAGAGACCATCGTCCCGAGCTTCAGCTTCTCGGTCCGGGCGGCGAGTCCGCAGATCGTGCCCCAGGCGTCGAGGGATCCGTGGCCGTGCTGGCCGAAGACCGAGAGGTAGTGGTCGGAGCGGAAGAGCGTCGGGATGCCGTGCTCCTCGCAGGCGTCGGCAATCGCGACCCACTGTTCCCAGCTGACGTCTTCCTGTCCTTCGATCATCACGCAGAGTTCCATGGCACCATCTTCCCCAAAGGTGGCTGGCGCGAAACGGTACCGACACCGGACCAGCCGCATCCCGGAGAAGGTGCCGCCAGGGCGGATTCAGGTCAAACGCTTGCTTTGATCACTGATCGAGCTATACGATTACGCAACGATGAGGCGCAGGGAGAAACTCACGGCCAGGATGGCGGCCGGGGCGACGGCGATGGTGATGGTTGCCTGTTTTGCCGAAAGCGCTTCGGCCAACGGTTTCGCCGCGGTCGGCGATTCGGTGATCGACGATTCGACCACCGTCACCTTCAACGACGGATTCGGCGAGGCCAACAACGTGAACTTCAACCGGCTGGCACCCGGGACCGTCCGGGTCTTCGACGGCCTCTCGAATATCGATCCGGTCGCGCCCTGCGTTGCCGTCACCCCGAACGCGGTCGATTGTCCGATCGAAAGGGACAGCCCGTGGGTGGTCGTCGTGAACCTAGGGGAACAGAGCGACAGTTCCGGTTTCAGTACCCCGCCGAGCGGCCTGCTCGAGGCGGGTGAAGGCTCGCTCGACTTCTCGTTCTTCAACGGGGGATCCGGCGAAGACATCATCGAAGGCACCCCTGGCCGTGACGTGCTCGACGGCGGGGACGATGGCGATGTCCTCCAGGGTGCCGGTGGGGCTGACACTTTCCGCGGCGGGTCCGGAAACGACAGGCTGATCGCAAACGACAG
>JBPPMI010000102.1:0-4083 GCA_051305975.1 Solirubrobacterales bacterium | reverse complement strand
TCGCGCTCAGTGCGGCATGGACAGAGAAGGCCCGTCTTGGGACCGGCATCGTCGGCGTGTTCCAGCGTGGCCCCGCGTTGCTGACCCAGCAGGCGGCAGCCATGACCGACGCGTCCGGCGGACGGTTCGTGCTCGGCATCGGCGCCTCCTCCGACCGCATGGTCGCGGGCTGGAACGAGATCCCGTTCGAGAAGCCCCTCAGCAAGGTAGAAGAGACCCTCGACTTCCTGCGGGTCGGCCTCGCCGGCGAGCGAACCCGGACCGGCTTCAAGCTCGAGACCGCCCCGGCCCACCCCACGCCGATCGTGCTCGCCGCCCTTCGCGGCAAGATGCTGCGGCTCGCGGTCGAGAAGGCAGACGGCGCGTTCAGCAACTTCTTGCCGCTCGCCGGACTGCCCCAGGTCGTCGAAGGAATCGAAGGTGCCGGCCCGGACTTCGAACTCCTCTGCCGCTTCTTCTGCATTGCCGGCGAGAAGGAACAGGTCGAGCCGCTCGCCCGCTTCATGTTCTCGTCCTATGTGACGGTTCCCGTCTACGCCAACTTCTTCCGCTGGCTCGGTTTTGGCGACGAGATCCAGGAAATGTGCGACAAGTGGGCCGAGAAGGACCGCCAGGGTGCGGCCGCCGCGGCTCCCTGGGAGCTGATCGAAGACACCTTCCTGATCGGCTCGCCCGAGTACATCCGCGAACGCCTCCATGCCTATGTTGACGGCGGCATCACTTTGCCGATCGTCACCCCGATCACGACGCCGGACAACATGTCGTCGCTGATCACCGCACTCGCCCCCTGATTGCTTGCGGCATCGGCCAGCTCAGGTTAGGTTCAGGAGAACACACGGCAAAGGGACCGGCAACGGCCGGTGCCAACAGGAAATGGGGAAGCGCATGAGGTCTTCGCACCACGCCCAGGGGAACGTCGCCCGCATCGGATTGCTGGCCGCCTTGATACTGGCGGCACTCGCTCTCGTCGGTCCGGCAAAAGCCACGGCGATCGAAACCACCATCACATCCGGTCCGCAGGACGGCGAGCTGATCACTGTCGACTCCGCGACCTTCACCTTTTCATCGGATGTCCCAGGGGCGACCTTCGAATGTACCTACGAATTGAGGAACCCGTTCCCCTGTACATCACCGGTGACCATGAAGAACCTCGAGAGGGGCAACCACGCCTTCGGCGTCCGGGCCATGGACCCGAATGGCCCCGATGATTCGACACCGGACGTCCGCAAGTTCAAGGTCGACGAACCCACCGGGCCTAGCGAGGAGTGTGTTGCGGCGGGCGAAGCCGCAACGAAGGCGAAGTCGAAGCTGAGGAAGACCAAAGCCAGGAAAGCCAAGACGAGAAAGGCGAAAAAGGCCAAGGCAAAGGCCGTTGGGAAAGCCAAGGGCTCGCTGAAGAAGGCCAACGACAAGGTCGAGGAGCTCTGCTGAGAACATCAGCCGGTCCCTTCGGCTTCGGGGTCGGTCCATAGCTCCTTCTCCCACGGTGGTGTGATCGGGTCGAAGCGGGCCGGGCGGGCGATCGGATCCGTCCGGACCTTCTCGATCGGCACAAGGTGGATGAAGCGCGCCGGGGTGTGGCTCGGGTAGTTGCCGAGGTCATCGCCGTCAACGTTGCCGGCGTGGCTGCCGCCGGCGATCAGGTATCGCCCGGTCCGTCCGCCCCAGCCGCCGGGTTCGCGCAGACCGGCCGCTTCGGCAGCGCCGGAGAGCAGCCCCCACCCCATGTCCGATCCCCAGTTGGCCATCGAGCGGCCATGGTTGTGCCCGGCGTGAGACGAGGCCCGCTGGCTGATCTCGCCGTCGGAGCCGATCCTGACCTGCACCGATTCCCAGTCATGGGGGTGGTAGCCCTCGTCCTCAGCTACCGGCAACCCGCGGAGCGAGGCGCTCTCCGGGTAATAGGCCCAGTACTGCACGTAGAGGGAATCTTCCTTCGCCCCGTCGCATTCGGCGACCGGGTCCCGCCGGACCGTCTCCGCGCGGCAGTCGAGCACCCGCGTGAACAGGGTGACCGGCTCGCCCGCCCGCGACTTCCGGATCTCCCCTCCCTGGTCGGCTTCGGCGCAATACGCGGACCGGCAAGTGCGGTAGTCGACCGGGAGGCCGAGCAGGTCACGGCCGAAGAACAGGTCGGGTGCGTAACCCCGGACCAGTTCTGCGGCACTCTCGCCATACGCCAGGTCGAGCGAGGGCTCCCGGTCGCAGAAGCCGGAAAGCGACACGGCACAGAGCATCTGCCGGGAGACCGAGTGGAGCAGGCCAAGCGGTGAAGCGGTGACCCCGGTGGCGATGAGACCGGTCATGAGCACGCTCACGAGGAGGACGATCCCGATCCACTCGACTGTGGATTGGCCCCGTTCTTCGGTGAGGAGCTTCCGGCGCATGATCGCCGAAGTTAGGCCGTTTCCCGTCAACCGTGGCTAGCAGATCCATGTGCTTCGCAAACGGTAGGGTCAAGACGTGGCCGACCCGACCAAACCGCACAAACGGAACTACCCGGCCGACGCGGGCACGAAGGGTGATGTCCAGTGGAAGCTGTGGGGCCTCGGCATCGCGGTGGTCCTGCTGCTGATCATCGTCATCCAGAACTCGCAGAAGGTCGAGTTCAACCTGCTTTTCATCTCGACCAGCACCCCGCTGATCGTGCTGCTCCTGATCACCGCCCTGATCGGCGCGATCATCGGTTACACCGCGCCAATCCTCCGGCGCCACCGGCACAACACCCGGCGCGAGTACCAGAAGGACTGAGCCTCAGGGTTTCGCCGCCTTGATCCCCGCGAAGCGTGGATCAAGACGTCAGAACCCGTTCCTTTTTCAGCCGCTCCCCGTCGTAGCGGTCGCCCGGGCGAGCCGCTTGCGGGTGACCTCGGTCGCCTCCGGATTGGAGTCGATCAGGACATACTCTCGTCCGAGCTCGGCCGCGACCGCTCCGAGAGTTCCGCTGCCACAGAAGAAGTCGAGGCACCAGTCGCCGGGGGCAGTCGAGGCCGTGACCATGCGCCGGACGATCCCTGCCGGCTTCTGGCTCGGGTAGCCGGTCTTCTCGGAACCGTTCGTCGGGACGATCGTGTGCCACCAGACGTCGGTCGGCAACTTTCCACGCTCCGCCTTCTCAGGAGTCACCAGGCCCGGGGCCATGTACGGCTCGCGGTCGACCTCTTCCGAATCGAAGTAGTACTTCGCCGGGTCCTTGACGTAGACGAGAATCGTGTCGTGTTTGGCCGGCCACCGTTTCTTCGAGCGGGCGCCGTAGTCATAGGCCCAGATGATCTCGTTGAGGAATCCTTCGCGCCCGAAGATCTCGTCGAGCAGCAGCTTGCAGTAATGCGCCTCGCGATAGTCGATGTGGAAGTAGAGCGTTCCCGTGTCGGTCAGGAGCCGGTGTGCCTCTTCGAGCCGGGGGGCGAGGAAGCCGAGGAAGTCGTCGAAGCTGTCACGGTACGAGGAGCTGTTCAGGAGTTGGGTCTTGTAGCGGCGCCCCTGGAACCCGGTCCGGTCACCGTTCTCGTCGGCCACGTTCCGCATCGAAGTCCGCGACTGGTCCCTGCCCGTGTTGAACGGCGGGTCGATGTAGATCAGCTGGAACGACCCGTCGGGCAACTTCGGCAACTCAGCCAGGTTGTCACCGAGGATGACCTGGCTGGTCGTGAAGGGGGCAGGATTCATCAGGCAAAGGTATTACTTGCGGGCGGTCGAGATGAACGTTGAGATGGAAGTTACCGGCGCTATTCGACGGTAACTTCGATCTCATCGAACTAGAGGCTGCCCGGAGGCTGCCCGGGGGCCGCCCGCCACCTCAGTCGACTAGAGGTTGCCGAGTTCCGAGACGATGTCCGACACGATCGCCTTGGCGTCGCCGAAGACCATGTGGGTCTTCGGGTCGTAGAAGAGGTCGTTGTCGATGCCGGCGAAACCGGGGCTCATCGAGCGCTTCAGGACGAGGCACTGCTGCGCCTCGCCGACCTCGATGATCGGCATGCCGAAGATGGGGCTGGATTCGTCGGTCTTGGCGGCCGGGTTGGTGACGTCGTTTGCGCCGATGACCACACAGACGTCGGTCTGCGGCAGTTCGGGGTTGAT
>JBPPMI010000101.1:0-5620 GCA_051305975.1 Solirubrobacterales bacterium | reverse complement strand
CGTCCGCACTGCCCCACCAGTTGTTCTCCGCGTGGATTTCGCCTGCGCTGCTGAAGTCCTCTGCGAACCAGTCGTATTGCGATGCATCGAGGATGTTGTTTCCGGAGGCATCGAACGAAGTTGACGATCCCTGTTCGATCCTCGAATACACGTTGATGCCGTTGCCGACGATGGTGTTGTCCTGGATGGAAGCGGTCCAGTCCGAACCGATTGCCGCGAAAGTGATGCCGAACCAGTCATTGTCGGCGATGAGATTGTCTTTGATCGACGCCGTGGTGTTGCCTTCGCCTCCGAGGCCAATTCCTATACCCGTTCCCCCGCGCCTGAAAGTGCTTCCGGTCACGGAGACCGTGCCTCGCGGGACGACCAACCTGACGTAGGCCCTGTCGAACTGCGAATCCGAGATCGACACGTCGACGAAGTCGGTGCCGGTCTCCCAACCGGTGGCGTTGATCCCCGTGCTTCCGGTGAAGTCCGAGTCGGAGACCATGAGATGGCTGGAATAGGCGTAGATGCTGCTGCCGGCGAAATCCGCGTGCCGGAAGACGTTTGGGTCCGTGGTCTTCATGAGGATTATCGCCCCACCCACCGGGGTCGAGTTCGGGTCGCCGTCGTAGGCGAACCTGATCGGGTTGGCTGCGGTTCCGATGGCATCGATCGAGCCCTTGACCTCGAACCGGTTCTCCCCGAAGTCCACCGTCACTCCGGGTTCGATGGTGAGCTTCACGTCGGGGTCCACCGTGACGTTCCCGATAACCTCGTACGGCGAGTTCGCAGCCGTCAGGGTCGTGTCGGAGGTGATGGAGTTCGGGACCACTCCGGCCTGCGCCGGGACTGCCGCGGCCAGGACGGCCACGACGAGCGCGATCCCCGCGAGAGCCATCCTTCGACGCCGAAAGTCGATGTTTCCCCCTGCCTGGTTCATCGGTCCACCTGACTTTACCAGTGGAAATACGGAATTCAGGCGGAGTTCAGCGGACAGGCCCGGCAGTAGCCGCCCTCGGGAGTCCGGTAGGCGAGGCAGCAACTGACCCGCAGGTGGAACTCCTCGCCGCGCTCATTGACCGCGGTCTCGAGCGGGTTGTTCAGGGGACCGGGGCGACCCAGAACGGCCTCCATGAGATCGCGTGCCACCTCCGGCCGGCGGAACAACCTGCCGCAGAAGAAGATGCTCTCGGCGATCCGGTCACCGGCCGCGCGCCAGAGCGCCGCCTCCGGCCGGGACTTGAGCTCGACCAGCGATTCGACCAACGGGGTGAGGTGGCTGAGCATTGCGTCGTACATCGCGTACGCGAGATCCGATTCCGCAGAAATTGTCTCGACTTCCGGATGGCCGGAATCCGGATCGCCCGGCAGGGCCAGCAGCCGCGGCGACAGGAGCGACACGCCATCGGCGTATCCCAGGATCATCAATAGGTCCGGGTCCATCCGCGGAAGGCGCCGCCGTCCGACGATGAAGGCGCCGGCGGTCACCCCGATCGTCCAGGCGTACCGCTCGAGCATCCACTCGGCCCGGATGTAGAGGGGTGGTCTGGCGCTCACCCCGGTCACCGTGCCCAGGACCAGATCGACCAGCGACGGGTTCGTAGTCAGCTTCGAACTCTCGAGCCACCCCTGTTCAGCAGGCTGTGGACCAGACACGAGGACCGGGCCGTACCCCGGAGGGATCCGGTCGTTGATCCGGTCGATGTCCGCGGCGATCGGCAGCGCCGGATTCAAAGCGCGGCAGGTCGCGGAACGATGGGCACGGACAGAGCCTACCCAGAGCACTGGTATCTTCTGCGTTCGGCTCGCCTAATTATTTCCACCGTCGGCGCCCCGGGCCCGAGACCTGAATGTCAATCGAAAATCTCCTCTTCGAAGTATCCGATGCGCTCCGCTGGCCAGTCATGGTCGGGGTCCTGCTGGCCCTGGCCTGGTCGCTGATCGAGATCGGGATCCTGTTCGGCGAGCTCTGGCGGCGCCGGAAGCGTTCGGTCGAGAATCTCGAGCGTTACGTCGACGCGGCCGAGGTCGAGCTCGCCCACCACGACCCCTACCAGGCGATGCTGCTGCTTTCCACGGTTAGCTGGAACCAGCCGATGCGTGACGCGATGGAGTCGGTCGTCGCCATGCGGGACCTGCCCGACGCGGAGAACCGCATCAGCAAACGTCTCGCCGACTACGACTACCGCTGCATGCGCCGGCTCGAGCGGACCCGCATCCTCGTCCGGATGGGCCCCGCGCTCGGGCTTATGGGAACACTGATCCCCCTGTCGCCGGCTCTCGGCGGACTGGCGGAAGGGAACGTGACCGAGTTGACCGACAACCTGAGGGTCGCGTTCGGGGTGACCGTCGCCGGACTGCTCACCGGCGGGCTGGCCTTCGGTGTCTCCCTGGTCCGCGACCGGCTCTACGCCCAGGACTATTCGGACGTCGAGTTCACCGCGGCGACCCTGTCGCCAGAAAAGAACCTGGACCACCACCTCGTACCGGCCGCGACACAGCATGCGGGAAGCACCTCTGTCTCGATGGGGAACCCGTGAAGGTCACGGCCAGGGCGCGCAGCCGCGAGGACCGGGCCGGTGACCCGCTGGACGGACTCGTCAATCTCTTCGACATCGGCATCGTCCTGTCGGTCGCATTCCTGCTGGCCGCGCTGTCTTCACTCGACCTGACCTCGGTCATCACCGAGGACCAGCCGCTCAACGAGAACGCCCAGGTCCCGGCCGACTCGGTGCTCGCCAACCCGCAGGACGACGTCGAGACGATCGAAGCTCAGCCCGGTCAGGAGGTCGTGGGCCGGGGCGAACCTATCGGGACGCTCTACCAGCTGGAAGATGGACGGACGGTGGTGGTGAAGCCGGGAGCGACCGGAGCAACCGGCGCGACCGGGGACACCGGCACGCCCTAGTGGCGTTTGCCGAAGCGGCGCTTCATGTCGCGGGCCGAGAGGAACCTGGTCAGCTTGTCGGCCACCGCACGGCGCTTCTCGGTGTACGGGTACCAGAGCGGCTCCTGCTTGGCCTGCATGCGGGCGCTGACGATCCCCTCCGAGCGGCAGTACTTGCGGATGCCGTACTCGGCGTGGCGATAGCCGATGCCCGATTCCTTCCAGCCGCCCATCGGCACGCCGGGGGCGAAGAAGTTGAAGAGCACGTCGTTGACGTTGACCGCCCCGCACTCGATCCGGCGGGCGACCTTCTCGGCCTTCCTGCTGGGACCGAAGACCGTGGCCGAGAGTCCGTAACGGGAGTCGTTCGAGAGCCGAACCGCTTCTTCGGAGTCCTTGACCTTCATCACGCCGACCACCGGGCCGAAGGTCTCGTCCATCATGAACTTCATCGAATGGTCGACGTCGACGAGGACCGTCGGCTCGTAGAAGTCGCCGGGTCCTTCGCCGCGCTTGCCGCCGGTCAGGACCTTCGCACCGTTCGTCACGGCATCCTCGACCTGGTCCTCGACGTGGTTCACCTGGTTGGGGGAGGTCATGGCGCCGACGTCGCTGCCGAACCCGGCACCGTCTGGACCCTGCTTCAGTTCCTTGACCGAGTCGGTAAGTTTCGAGACGAACTCGTCGTACGCCGGTTCTTCGACGTAGATCCGCTCGACCGACATGCAGACCTGCCCGGAGTTGGTCATGCCGCCCCAGGCTGCCGCGTTGACCGCGCGGTCCATGTTCGAGCCTTCGAGCACGATCATCGGATCCTTGCCGCCGAGCTCGAGGCTGACCGGCGTGAGGGTCTGGGCGGCACGGGCCATGACCAGCTTGCCGACCCGGTCGGAACCGGTGAAGCCGATGAAGTCCGAATCGTCGATCAGGGCATTCGCGGTGTCGGCGGTGCCGACCACGAAATCGAGGATGTCCGGGGCACCGAGGTCTTCCTTCCAGGCCTCGACGATCTGCTGGACGCCGAGCGGGGTGAACTCGGAAGGCTTGAGCACGACGGCGCAGCCGGCCATCAGGGCCGGGATGGCGTCACCGACCGACAGGATCAGCGGGAAGTTCCAGGGGCTGATCAGACCGACCACGGGGTGGGGGCGGTACTGGACCCGCATCTTGTGGGTCGCGGTCATCGGGGAGTACGGGCGGACCTTCTGCTCGCCGATGTACTTCTCCGCCTTCGACCCGTAGAAATTGACCATCTCGGGCAGGTAGATGCCTTCGTTCATCGCCTCGGCCCGGACCTTGCCGGTCTCGGCCTGCATCGTGTCGCCGATCGCGTCGGCGTTGTCGAACATCCAGTCACGCAGCTTGTTCAGCCAGAAGCGGCGGCCCTTGAACCCGAGTTCCTCCCAGGCGGGCTGATTGCCACGAACCCGGGCGACAGTGGCCGCGACCTCGTCGGGCGGGGTGACCGGCACGTCGGCGATCGTCTCGCCGGTGGACGGATTCAGGACCGGGATCGAATCGGCGACCGGTTCTTCGACTACGGAATGCGCTTCCATCTCACTACCCCCGAAATTTAGGTGTTCTGGTTCGGTTGCTTCGGTTTGGCCGGCTTCGATGACTTCTTGTTGCAGACCTTTTTCGAAGCGTTCTTTTTCTTGCTGCAGTACTTCTTCAGCCGTTCGGCCCTGGTCGGCTCGTTCAGCTTGACACAGACTGGCTTCTTTTTGTTCTCTTTCTCTGCGCACCACTTCTCGATCTCGGCCCTCGTCGGCTTGATCTCGACCTCGGTCTGCTCCAGGCGATAGATCTCGCCGAAGTCGCTGAAAGCGTAGACACGTCCCCACTCGTCTTCCCCGAAGCCGTTCAGGGCCGGCTGCTCACCCCTGCCCGGAGGCATGAAGGTGCCGAGCGGCTTGTCGTCGGTGATCCAGTCGGGGTTCGGCATTGCGGTGCGGAAGCGGTTGGTGCAGAAGTCGCCGTAGACGATGCGGCCGAGGATCGAGGTCAGCGACGGATCGGTGACGACGGGGCCCCCGATGATCGAACAGCCCACCTTGTGGGTGTACGTCAACTGGGGCACTTGAGTCCGGGCTTCGGGACGATCGGGGCGGTAGTGAGCGACCCCGGGCATTCGCGCGGGCCGCAGTTGAACGGCAGGGTTCCTTCGAAGTCGTGCCAGCCGAAGTTGGCGCCCCAGGCGAGCCGATAGGGCAGGTAGTTGATCTCTTCCTGGCGCGACTGGCCGACGTCGGTGATCACCATCTGGGTCTCGCCACCCTTCGGCCTGTAGAAGCCGAAGCTGTGCGGGTTGCGCAGTCCGGAGGCGAAGACCTCGTCGCGGCCGGGCTTGTTGACGAACGGATTCGAAGCGGGGATCTGGTACGTCCGGCCGGTAGTCTCGTCCTGCTTGGGGAAGATCCTGAGGATCTTGCCCCGCAGGCTGTTCAGGTTCTGAGCGAGGTTCTGCTGATCACCGGGATCGTTGCCGTCTCCGACGGAGATGAAGAGGTTGTTGCCGAGAAACTCGAGCGGCCCGCCGTTGTGATTGCCGCGCGGTGCGGCTGCCGGAATCCTGATGACGTTCCGCCTGGTGCCCTCGATGGTCGTGGTCGGGTCTTTCGGGTTCACCTGGTACTCGTCGACCTTGTTGTCGCCATTCTTTGCGGTGTACTGGACGTAGTACCGGCCGGTTTTCTCGAAGTCGGGCGGGAACGCGAGCCCGAGCAGCCCCTGTTCGATCCATTCGGT
>JBPPMI010000100.1:0-2523 GCA_051305975.1 Solirubrobacterales bacterium | reverse complement strand
CCCGCCTCACGCCGGCCGAGGTCGTCAGCCGCCGCTCACCGCTCGCCGACGTCGAATAGGACGAAGTGGTCCTGGCTCCTGGGCTCGGGGTCGGGGTCGATTTCCCCGACCGCCGTCTGTCGGGCGGGCTCGCCGAGAGCGCAGAGTGTTCCCGGTCAGGTGGGTCTAGTGACCCGGCCCCGGATCGGGTCGGCGGCTTTCTCGGCGACCATGATCGTGGGGGCATTCGTGTTTCCACAGGGGATCAAGGGCCTGACCGACGCATCGACGACCCTCAGGCCCTCGATCCCGCGAACCCGCAGGTCGGGATCGAGCACGTCAGCGTCCGAAGAGCCCATCCGGCAGGTGCCGACCGGGTGGTAGACGCCTCGGCCACGGACGATGTGAGCGGTCCTGAACGCCGGAGCACCCACTCCGCGAGGGCCTTTGGTTTCTCGGCGTCGAGGAGCGAGCCCCCTCCAATGGTCACGTTCGGATGACGGTTGCCGCCTCCGGCTTCCAGGAGCAGAACATCCACGGACGAGTCTTCGATCAGGCGGTTGGCGAGAACGCAACCAGCGGACCCGGCACCGAATAGCACGTAGTCGAAATTCATGGTGTGACCCTATTCGGGCGACACCTCCATGGGCACGGCTGGTTTCGAACCAGCGACCTCTCGCGTGTGAAGCGAGCGCTCTCCCGCTGAGCTACGCGCCCGGGACGGGCATCATAAGTGGCGAGGCGGTTTCCGTACTCGCTACCTATGAACAATGGTGTTTCATACCCATAAACATGCCGTGTGTCCCACGGATGAACGGGCGTGTCTTTGGTGGCAGATTGACTGTATATGGTCGATCCAAAGCGAAGAAGCCCCTACGTTCGATATTTCCTCACCTTCGTTTTGATCCTGGGCACCGCGATGTTCACCATTACGGCGAGTGCGGATGCCCGATCATCGAACCGGATCCTCCAGGGGGCGAATGCCGCTCCCGGGTGGCCGGGCGTGGTCTCGATCCAGGATCCGTCGCTCAGCCAGTACGGGGGCCACGCCTCCCACCTCTGCGGCGGCACCCTGATCCGGCCGCGCTGGGTTCTGACCGCCGCCCATTGCCTAGACGACGGCTACGGAGGCACCCGCCGGCTGGACGTGCTGCTCGGAACCCGGAACCTGAAAAGCAAACGGCCCGAGCGGCGGGCCGTCATCGGCCGCGCGGTCGAGCCGAACTACACCGACAGCGGAAACAACTACGACATTGCGGTGCTCTACCTCGACCGCCCGTCCGGCCAGGTTCCCGCGAATCTGCTCAGTGTGGAGCCACCCGTTCCCGGAGAGACCCTTTTTGCGGTCGGGTGGGGCGCCTTGAAGAAGCGCTATCCCTCACGCCTGCAGGAGGCACCGCTCAAGACTGCGGAAACGTGCGGCCGCAGCAGGCTCGAGTCGACATACATCGTCTGCGCGAACGGCCTCGCCGGGGGGAAGTCGGTTTGCGCCGGTGACTCCGGCAGTCCGCTTTTCCGGCCGGACGGCACCCTCGTCGGGGTGACTGACTTCACCGGAGTCGACCCCTACCGCTGTTGGAACCACTTCTATCCCTCCGGGTTCGCCCGGGTGGATGCCCACCTCCCCTGGATCGAAAGCGTGGTCTCGAGCCCGCTTGACGGTATCACTCCACGTAAGCCGGCCCGGCGGTTCGGAACCACGAAGATGCCCATCTCATTCTCGGTCAATGCGTCACACGCCTCGGGCACCGGAAGCGAGTACGACGGCTTGTACTTTGGAGAGATCGTCAGCTCACATCCGATCAAGTGGGCCAAGATGGTGCTGCCCAGGGGAACCACGATCTGCACCGAGAGTCCCGGGGACTTCCCGGGGACCGGGGGCTGCTGGATGCGTGGCTTCCCGGCTCCGATGGCCGTCGCCGACGGGGCCGACCGGGCCGGGATGTACTTCACGTCGGATACCTGCCCGAAGGGTGCCAAGATCCGGGTGCGGGTGGGGAAGAAGATCTACACGGAACCCTGGGACCTCTGCTTCTGAAAAGCGCCGTTCTTCACTGCGAGCGATGAAGTTGCCGCAAGGGCGAGCAGTGACAGCACCGCGGCCACACGCATCAATGTGGAATCGGCCAGCACCGTCGCGAAGAGGACCAGCGAAAGGGCGGAGAAACCGACCACCGAAGCGACCGCCCACGGCCGGCCGAGCAAGGGCACCGAGACCGCTGACCCGAGATCACCTGAATTCCGGCTGGCCAGCACCAGCATCGCCGGCACCGCGATCGCCAGTACGAAATTGGTCGCTACCCCGGTCACCGCGAACACCGACGAGAACGTGACTGCATCGGCGGCGAGCAGGATCTCCCCGACCACGCAGACGAACAACGGCGCGATCACCGCGAGACCGCCCCGGCTCACCGGAATCCGTTCGGCGGCCAGGCGCATCACCGCCACCGAAGTGCGCTCGATCCCGAGTCCGAGGATCAGCAGGGTCAACGCGGTGCCGAGCACCGTCACCGAGGCCCCGAGCTCGTCGGCGAGCGGCCCGAG
>JBPPMI010000099.1:0-5783 GCA_051305975.1 Solirubrobacterales bacterium | reverse complement strand
ATGATCATCACCGACAGGATCCCGATGCCGACCAGAATGCTGGTGCCGTCAAGCTGGATCACGTAGGCGACAGATTCCTTGGCGGACTCGTCGATCAGGTGGGTCGCCACCCAGGGGACCACCACGAGGATGCCGATCAGGCCGTAGACGACCGAGGGCACGGCGGCCAGAAGCCGGACGACGGGTTCGAGGACGCGGCGCAGGTTCTGCGGCGCGAACTCGACGATGAAGATCGCGGAAAGTACGGAGAACAGAGTCGAGACGACGACTGCGACCCCGGTGATCAGTGCTGTCGCGTAGAGCAGCGGCCAGGCGCGGAGATGGTACACGTAGTTCTCCGGGTCTGCCGGGGAATTGAAGATGTTCGTCAGCTGCTCGTCGATGTTGCCGCCGGTGCCGAACCAGGCCAGGCCGTTGTGCGTGAACGAAGGCAGGCCCTTCAGCAGCACGAAGATCACCATGCCGGCGATCAGAAGAAGGATGGACGAAGCCAGCGCGCCGAGCAAAAGCTCGACGCGCTGGTCCGTCCGGTCCCGTTCCCTTGGAGGGGCTTCGGGCACTTCCTGGAAAGCCGAGGCTTCCACTACTTGAACGGCACCCACTCGGACGCCGCGATGCGGAGGGCGGCCGGGTTGGACCGGGTCCACTTGATGAACTTCTTCGCCGCGCCCGAGGATGCTCCCCGGCTCACGAAGTAGAAGCTGCGGAGGCCGCCGTACTGACCGGACTTCGCGTTACGCAGGGTGCAGGGGACACCCTTGTATGCGCCTACGGTCAGCCCCTTGGTGAAGGCGAGCGAGACGTAGCCGACTCCGGCCTTGTCGCGCTGGACCGACTGCTGGACCAGACCGTTCGATGCCTTCTGGGAAGCACCCGAGAAGATCTTCTTCGGACTCATGAAGATCTTGTCGAACGCATCCTGGGTTCCCGAGGCGGGGGTACGAACGAACAGGTCGATCGTTCCCTTCTCCTTCGCGCCGGGGACCTGGCCCCAGCTCCGGACTCCGCCGGAGAAAACCGACTGAACCAGGTTCTGGTCCCATGAAGAAACACCGTTCGACGGGTTCGTCACGAGGCAGATGGCGTCTTTGGCGATGCGGTTGAACACGATACCACCCGGATCGCCGGGCTTCGGGTCACGCGAGGACATTCCGAGGGTGACCCGTCCGCGGGACACATCGGAGATACCGACATCAGATCCACCCTGCAGGATCTTGAACTTCGGGCAATTACCTCCATTGCAGGTCTTGACGTACTTCTGGGCCCAGAGCGTGGCGAGCGGCGCGACAGAGGTCGATCCGCTGATCGTGATTGTCGGCTTTGCCTGTGCTGCCCCGGCCGGCACGGCTACGAGAGCCACGAGTGCCAGGAGGAACCAGGCGAGACTCATTTTTGAGCTTTTCATTTTCTTTCCCTTTTCTTTCGGCCTTTTGTTCATCCAGTTGGACTATCGACCGGAGTCACGGCCCAGATGTAAAGGGGCCGTGACTCCAACGAATGTCCTCGGGGCGAACTAGGCCAGTTGTGCTCGCTTGTTGGCTGCCTGTGCCTGCTTGCAGCGCTTGCGGGCCTTGGTCCGGGCCTTGCCGGATGCGGCGGACTTGACCTTTCCGCACACCTTCTTGGCCCTGTCCTTCGCCTTCTTCTTCGCGTTCAGCGTTTCGCACTTGATGGCGAGCGGGAACGGTTCCGAGGTCAGCTGGAACGGAACTTCCTTCTTGAGCTGCGTGGTCTGTGCGACGACCCAGAACCTTGGCTGCACGTACGCCTCACAAAGCTCGTCGGTCAGTCCGACCGTGCCGACGACCGTGTTACCGGTGGTGGCGTTGCCGTAGCAACCGATGCCATTGGCCGGAATCGTGCCCTCACAGGTGAAAGCTTCGCCTTCGGCGACCTCGTCACCGGCGAAAGCCACCACTTCAGTGCTGAAATAGTTGATTTCGCGGTTGCTGACGATCGAATAGGCCGAGATGTCCTCGGAGCACTTGATGCTGTAATCGAGGGCGTTCTCGGATTCATGCCCTTCACTCGCGGCGACGTTCCCGCTGCAGGTGACACTGCCGGCCGACGCTGACCCGGCTGCGATGGAGAGCAGAATGAGACTTACTGCCAGAGCCAGGGCGAGAAGAAACCCGGTCCGGCTCCCCCCTTCCCCGTCCAAACTCTTGAAGATATGCACTTTGTCTCCTTGACTTAGCTTGCGTTACCGCAGCCCTTTGCCACGGTCGCAATCAGTGTCGGAGTTGGTCCATGCTCAAATGTCACCAAGCGGGGAATCTCTCGTGAAAAAGTTGATACCGAACGAGAGGGCGCCTGACCCCTTAAACGCTGAAAGGCGCCTCAGCGCCTTTCTTTGTGACCGATTTCAGTTTGCCCTCAGGCAGGGACTGAAGTCTCTTCTTCGTCCTTCACCTGGAAGGACGAGCCACAGCCACAGGCCGCAACCACGTTCGGGTTGTTGACCTGGAAGCCGGCACCGGTGAGTCCTTCGACGTAATCGACTTCGGACCCGAACACGAACTGCATGCTCGTCTTGTCGACGATCACGGCAACGCCGCGATGCTCGAAGACGTGGTCCTCTTCGCCTTTGTTGTCAAAGGCCAGTGCGTACTGGAACCCGGAACAACCACCGCCACGAACGGCCACACGCAGGGCCTGTTCTTCGCCTTCCGGCTGGTCACCGATCATCTCGGCGATCTTCTCGGCGGCGATTTCGGTCAGGGTGATTGCTGCTTCGGGTGTATCGGCCATTACATTAGGTTAGCGCGTCGCCGCCCTGGTCCCCGCGGAGCGTGGATCAGGACATCAGCAGGCGGTCCTATTTCGTACTCCACTTGCGCTCGACGTACTGCTTGATGCGGCGTGAATCGTAGATGACTTCATCGCCGTCAACCAACACGGGAACCCGCTTCTGGCCTGTCAACTCGACGATCTCGGGGCGTTTCTTCTTGGAGTACGGGACCTTGCGTGATTCGAATTCGACCCCGGCCTTCTTCAGGGCTTTGGCCGCGCCGCCGCAGGAACAGAGGCTGTCGGTCGGGGTCGGGCAGCGGAACAGAACCGGTTCGTCCATGCGGTGGACTCTAGACAATCGCGCCCGGGCACCCGTGGTCTGATACAACCGTGGCGTGTCCGACGATCCAGCTATCGCCCTGGTCACCGATTCGACCGCTTCGCTGACCCCGGAGGACCGCGAACGCCTGCAGATCGAGATCGTGAACCTGTACGTGATCATGAACGGGGACCAGCGCCCCGAGAACGAGATCACCGACTACAGCGAGTTCTACAAGGCCGTGCTCGACAGCCCGGAGCTCACCACTACTTCGCAGCCTTCGATCGGGGACTTCGAGGAGGTGTACGTACCGTTGCTCGAGCAGGGCAAGGAGATCGTGTCGCTCCACATCTCATCCGGCATCTCGGGCACCGTCGAAGCCGCCCGCCAGGCCGCCGAGCACCTCGAGTCCGAAGGCAAGGGCGGCGAGAAGATCACCGTGATCGACTCGCGGACCACCGCCGGTGGGCTCGCCCTGACCGCACTCGCGTCCGCCAACTCGATCAACGAAGGCGCAACTGTCGAGGAGACCGTCGCCCGCACCGAGGCCGCTCGTGGTGCGATCGAGACCTGGATCATGATCGACACCCTCGAATACCTCCACAAGGGCGGCCGGATCGGCAGCGCCCAGGCCTGGTTCGGCGGCACACTGAAGATCAAGCCGATCGTGACGCTCGAAGAGACCGTGAAGCCTTTCGACAAGGTCCGGACCAAGGCCCGGGCCGTCCAGAAACTGAAGGACACCGCCAGCGAGGTCGCAGAGCGCGGCGAGACCACCTGGACCGTCCAGCACAGCGCGGCCCCCGAACTCGCCGAGGAGCTCGCCGCCCACTGTCGCGAGGTGTTCCAGTGCGAAGGCGCCTTCCTCGACGAGATGGCGGCGGTGCTCGGTATCCACGCGGGTCCCGGGATGCTCGGCCTCGGCACGGTTCCAACCGAGCTGGTCGGCTCCAAGTTTTGAACCTCGCGGTCACGGCCATCGGCCGCGACCGGCCGGGCACCGTCGCCGGCATCACTTCAGTCCTGCTCGAGATGGACGGGAACGTCGACGATTCGCAGATGTCGATCCTCGACGGCCAGTTCGCGGTCATGCTGATCGTCTCGGTCCCGGATGCCACTTCCACTGACGAACTGTCGGCACGGCTCGACGAAGCCGGGCGCGAGTTCGGCCTCGCCTGAGACCCTTGCCGCTCGTGAGGTCAACATCACCGACCTGAAGACCCGCCGGACCGGCACCGAGGACCAGCCGGTCTACACGCTGATATGCGACCAAAACCATTGCCAGAACAGTCGGATCGCCTTCAGTTTCGGGTCCTGATGGCTGTTCGTGACGTTCATGTCTATCCCGCGCCCATCCTGAAGCAGGTTGCGAGTGAGGCAACGGCGGACGAAGCCGAAGCGACCCTCGCTGACCTTCTCGACACAATGCGGGCCCACGAGCGCTGCGTCGGCATCGCTGCGCCGCAGATCGGCATCCCGTTGAGCGTCGCGGTCGTCGACGTCTCCGGTCATCCACACGGTGCCGACTCCCACGGACTGATCGAACCGGTCAACCCGGTTGTCTCGAAGCGGTCCCAGGGCAGCAAGGTCAGTCGCGAAGGCCGAAATCGCCGGCGCGGCCCGCGATTGTACTCACGTACCTGAGCGGGTCGCGCCGGTGATTCGACGAAGTCCAGGCGCGGTCTGGTGGTTCCGGGGAGGTGCTCGCTAGCGTCGGCGGAGGGCCATGAGGCCCCCGACCACGAAGCCGGTGGCGACGGCGCCGATCACTATCGACTTCTGATGCTTCTTGATCTGTGCGCGCCAGTCGGTGATCTCCGTGACCCGGTCCCGCAGGTGGTCGACGTTCTCGCCGAGCTGCGCGCGCTGGTTCTCGATGTCGGCGCGGATCTGGGCCGAAGTCCGCTTTGGCGGCGGAGGGGTGTACGGGGAGCCCATCTGACCGGCCGGCGGAGCAGGCGTGCCCTCGGCCGGAACCCTCGGATTCGGAATACCGGGCGGCGCGTCGGGCCCGGTGCCCGCGGGCATGAAGGGCTTGTCGGCCTCGAAAGCCGGATTGTCGGGCTTTGCCGGTGCGGCGGGTCTGGCGGGCTTGCCCGGCTCGTACGGCTTGCTCGTGTCGCGTTCCGTTTCGTCGGCCATCAGGCTTCTTCTCCCGGGTTGAGCGTTGCCTTGATCTTCTGGGCTTCTTCGATCGCTTCGGTCGGGATCGGGGCGCCGGTCTTCTCGAACGAGTTGTAAGCGAAGTAACCGGCACCGGCGGCGATGGCGATGAACAGCACGGCTTCGATCAGGTAACCGGCCCAGGGCTCGCCTTCGAAGAAGAGTGAGTTCAGGCCGAGCGCGAAGGCGTGCATCAGCAGGATCAGGGCGAGGAAGGCGAAGACACCGGCGGCGATGCCGACCGCGGAACCGCGGGCGAGGACCGTTACCTTCTCGCTGACCTCGGTTTTCGCGAGTTCTATCTCTTCGCGGATCAGCGCCGAAGTCTGCTCGGTGACCTCGAATACGAGCTCACCGACTGTCTTGTCGGCGGGTGACTTGTAAGGGTCGGGAGGGGTCATCGTTATTCGGGCGGATCCTCGTCGAAGATCCGGCGGTAGGCGATGGCGGCAACGCGGGAGGCCAGCAACGTGGCGAGGGCTCCGGCGACCGTGAGCATTCCGCTCCAGGCGAGGCGTCTTACGAGTTCATTTTCCATAGCTGAACCCACAATACCCTCCGCGCGGGG
>JBPPMI010000098.1:0-5853 GCA_051305975.1 Solirubrobacterales bacterium | reverse complement strand
GTATTTCATCTCCCGTGGCGACACCGGAGGTGGCGGAGGTGGCGGCGGTGGCGGCGGCGGATCGAGTTCTTCCGAGATCTCGATTCAGTCGGCTTCCGACTTCGACCCCGAAGGCGATGCCGACGAACATCCCGAAGAACTGGACTTCGCTATCGACGAGGACCGGAACGCCTCGGCCTGGACCACCGAGACCTACGAAGCCGACACGCTCAGCGACAAGTCCGGCGTCGGCATCTACGTCGACGCCGGCGAGCCGGTCGAAGCCACCTCACTCGAACTGCGCACCCCCACCCCGGGCTGGTCGCTCGAGGTCTACGGGGCCAACGATCCGGTTCCGGAAGAACTCAGCGGCTGGAACCGGCTCGGTGACGTCAGCGAAGTTACCGAACGCGAGCAGGTAGACCTGATCACGGCCGGAGAGCCCTACCGGTACTACCTCCTCTGGATCACGGAGCCGGCAGAAACCGACGACGGTTTCGGCGTGGCGATAAGCGACATCCGCCTGTACGACTAAGAGTCACAGGTAGCCACAATCCAAGTCGCACAGCGAAACCATCCTCAACTTCTAATGAGCGAAGCGACTTGGATTCCTTGTTCAAGCGTCAGAAGGAATGCCTGGCTTCAAGGTCATGCCGTTCCACAGCCAGCTCCACCAGCCGGGTGAGCAGGTCGGGATACGACAGTCCTGACGCTTCCCACAGCTTTGCGTAGACCGATGTCTGGGTGAAACCGGGGATCGTGTTGACTTCGTTCAGGAGGATCGAACCGTCTTCTTCCACGAAGAAGTCGCAGCGGGCCAGGCCGGAACAGCCGGCCAGGGTGAAGACCTCGGCGGCTAGCCGCCGGAGCGTCGCGGTCGCTTCATCACCGATCGGAGCGGGGACCGCCAGGTTCATGCCGCCTTCCGAGTACTTCGCTTCGTAGTCGTACCAGTCGGAGTCGCTGAGAATCTCACCCGGCATCGAAGTGTCCGGGACGGCGTTGCCGAGCACGGAGCACTCGACTTCGCGGCCGGCGGAGTTGGCCTCGATGATCACCCGGGGGTCATGCGCTGCCGCTTCCTCGACCGCGGCCTGCAGGTCCTCGAAATCCTCGACCTTGACGATCCCGACACTCGAACCGAGCCGTGAAGGCTTCACCCAGAGCGGATAGTCGAGGTCGGCCGCGGCGGCCTGCCACCCCGGAGTGAAGGCCTGGACGAATTCGACCTGGGGCATCCCGGCGAAACCGCAGAGCCGCTTGAGGGTCAGCTTGTCCATGCAGACGGCGGAACCGAGGACGTCGGAGCCGACGTACGGCACCAAAGCCGTGTCGAGCGCGCCCTGGGTCGCGCCGTCCTCGCCGAAAGGACCGTGGAGCACCGGGAAAGCGACATCGGCGCCGAGCAGGCCCTCGCCGGGAGCGATCGCCACCGGTTCGCCCCCGCTGGTCCAGGAGCCGTCCTTCGCGATCTCGATCTCGACGACCTCGTGGCCACCTTCGACCAGACCGGCAACCACTGCCTGCCCGGAGACCAGGGACACCTCGTGCTCGCTCGAACGGCCTCCGCTGAGGACGGCAACCTTCATCAGTCGATCCCGATCCCGCCGGAACCATCACCGGCATCATCCGGCGGAACGGTTTCGCTGAAGGCGCCGACCACGATCACTATCCGGGTTCCGTCTGCGGCGGTGCTTCCACCCGCGGGGGTCTGGTCGATCACCCGGCCGTCCTGCTGTTCGATATCGGTGGTCTGGTCCTGGGCGGACACCGTGAACCCGGCTGCCTCGAGGTCGGATTTCGCTTGCGCCGAGCTCAGGCCGACGACATTCGGCACGCTCGTTTCACTGTCGGCCGGTCCGGTCGAGACGGTCAGCTCGACGGTGCTGCCGGGGTCAACCTGAGTTCCGGCATCCGGGCTCTGGGTCAGGACTTCTCCCTCGGGCCGGTCGCTCGTCTCACCCGACGAGCTGTACTCGAGGCCTTTCGCGGAGAGCCTCTGCTTGGCGGCCTCGAAGGTGACCCCGACCAGGGGCGGGACCCCGACCTGCGAGGGTCCGCTCGAGACGAAAAGGGTGACTTCCGATCCGCGCTTGGCGGACTCCCCGGCCGCGGGGTCGGTCTCGATCGCATCGCCCGAACTGACCTCACTCGACGGTTTGGTCTCGACCGTGACGGTGAAGCTGGCGTCTTCGAGTTCCGTCTCCGCGTCGCTCTGGCTCTGGCCGCTCACGTCCGGGACCTCGGTCTGGCCGGGCCCGGCGCTGACCACGAGGTTCACGTCCGGGTCGGAACAGGAGAACACCCACAGGGTGCAGTCCCGGTCGGCTTCTCCCGTCGGGTTCTGCTCGAGGACGCGGTTGCTCGGTCCCGACTGGGTCCTCCGGTCGACGTTGCCGACGTCGAAACCTTCCTCGTTCAGGTCCGACACCGCCTGGTCGAAGCTCATGCCGGTCACGTCAGGCACCTCGACCGTATTGTCGCGGGTCGCCGCGAAGATGATGAAGGCCACGATCAATGCCGCAAGCACGGCGAGCCAGATCCATTTCTTCGACTTTTCTTCGGGCACGTAGACCATCGGGTCGGCCATCGCGGCGTCCAGGGCGTCGATGAAGCTCTCGGCGTCCGGGAAACGTCCGTACGGCTCGCGCCGGAGCGCCCGCATGACCACCGCGTCGAGGGCCGGCGAAACCGAGGGGTTCCAGGCGCTCGGCTGGACCGGGGTCTCCTGCATCTGCTTGAGCGCGACAGCCACGGCGCTCTCGCCTTCGAACGGGACCCGGCCGGTCAGGCACTCGTAGAGGACGACGCCGACGGAATAGAGGTCCGAAGGGGGACCGACCTCGAGGCCCTGGGCCTGTTCCGGGGACAGATAGTGCGCGGTGCCCATGACCGACCCCTCTTCGGTCATGTCGGACACGCCGGCCCGGGCGATGCCGAAGTCGGTGACGGTAGCGAGTCCCGTTTCGTCGACGATCACGTTCAGCGGCTTCAGGTCGCGGTGGATCACACCGTGCCGGTGGGCGAACCCGGCCGCTTCGAGGATCTGTCGGACGATCGCGACCGATTCGGGCGGGGTCAGCCCCACGTTGATCAGGTCGCGGAGGGTCCGTCCGTCGAGGTAGGCCATGGCGATGTAATACGTGTCCTCGACCTGGCCGCGGTCGAAGATCGAGACGATGTTGACGTGCTGGAGCGCGGCGGCCGACTCGGCCTCCCGCCGGAAGCGCTCGATGAACTCGGGGTCACGGGCGAAGTGCCCGTGGAGGACCTTGAGCGCCACCCGGCGGGGCAGGCTGAGGTCCTCGGCCAGCCAGACGTCGGCCATCCCGCCGGAACCGATCAGCGCTTCGATCCGGTACCGGCCGTCGATCACATCACCTTCGCGGGGACGACTCACTTGCAACTCGGTTCATGTTCGTTCATTGGCCATCGATCAGGGTCTGCATGACTCCGGCCGCGATCGGAGCAGCCACCGTACCGCCCTGCTCGGCGCTGCACTCGACCGTAGCGGCCACCGCAATCTCCGGGTCATCCGCGGGCGCGAACCCAACGAACCAGACCTGGTTCGGCAAACCGTCACAGCGGTCCGTATTGGGGATCTCCGCTGTGCCGGTCTTGCCGGCGACATCGATGCCACTGAGGGCCGCGGCCGTACCGGTGCCCTCCTCGACCACGGCCTTCATCGCCTCCGTGAGCTGGGCCGCGCTCTCCTCGGACATCACGTCCGATTGCTCCTCGGGATCGAAACTGTCGATTACTCGACCGTCGACGTCACGGACCTCGTCCCAGATCTGCGGTTTCATCAGCACGCCACCGTTGGCGATCGTCGCGGCGACCTCGGCCATCTGTATCGGGGTCGCGAGCAGCCGCTCCTGGCCGATCGCGATCCGGGCGATGTCGATGCCTTCACCGGGTTCGAGCAACTGGTTCGTCCCCGACTCGAATACGCCGCTGATCGCCTTCTGGTCGTCGGGCAGGTCGACCTCGGGCTTGGCGTTGAAGCCGAACCGGTCCATGTACTCGTAGAGCGTGCCTTCACCGACGTCTTCGCCGAGTTGGGCGAAGAAGGTGTTCACCGAGTTGGTGAGACCGTCCTCGATCGTGATGTCGCCGTAGTCGGCCAAGTCCGCGTTCGCCAGTTCCTGACCCTGGACGTTGATGCTCGCGGGCGAGTTGATCGTGTCCTCGAGGTCGATCTTGCCGCTGTCGAGAGCGGCGGCGGCGGTCACCAACTTGAAGGTCGAGCCCGGCGGATACTGGCCCTGGACCGGCCGATTGAACAGCGGGGATGTCGGATCCTTGTTCAGCTCGGTGAAGTCGTCCGGGATCAGATTCGGGTCGTAGGGCGGAACGCTGACCATCGCCTTGACCCGGCCTGAGTCCGGCTCGATCGCGACCACCGCACCGGCGCGGCCGGCGAGCAGGTCGACGGCCGTCTGCTGTGCGGTCGGGTTGAGGTTGGTGATCACGTCGTGGCCGACCTGCTTCTTCCCGCGGAGCTCGTCGAGGATCGAAGTGAACTCGGAGTTCTCGCCGATCAGTTCGTCGTTGTGGAACTGCTCGAACTCGGTGCTGCCGAACTGCTGGAAGCTGTACCCGATCGGGTGGCCCCAGAGGGTGCCGTTCGGGTACTCGCGGACGAACTGCTTCGAGGCTCCCCGGCCGGTCGAGTTCGACCTGGCGATCACCGTACCGTCGTCGGCGATGATCTTCCCTCGCGGGATCTGCTGGGCCTGGAACAGGGGGCGTTTGTTGACCCGCTGGGCTCGGAGGTCCTCGGCGTCGAAGACCGACCAGTAGGACGTGAATCCGACCAGCGCCGCGAAGCAGAGCGTGATGAAGACGAAGAGCTTGATGATCTGGGGGTTCATCTCGTTCATGTCACCAGCCGCCCCCGCCATTGATGCCTTCGCGCGCTTCGCGCCGGGCCTTGTCGGAGACCAGCAGCAGCAGGGCGAGCAGGATGAAGTTGGCGAGGATCGAGCTGCCCCCGTACGAGATCAGCGGGAGCGTCACGCCGGTGAGAGGGATCACCCTCGTCACCCCGCCGATGATCACGAAGGCCTGGAAGGCGAACACGGCGGTGAGTCCAGTGGCCAGGAGCTTCGAGAAGCCGTCGTTGGCCATCAGGGCCACCTTGAAGCCGCGGGCCGCGAACAGCAGGTAGATCGCGATCACCGCGCAACCCCCGAACAGGCCGAGCTCGGACACGATCAGGGAATAGATCAGGTCGGTGTGGGCCGCCGGGAGCAGGGGATCGGTGCTGCCCGGGATCGCGACCATCGATTCGGCGAACCCCTCCCCGAACAGCCCACCGTCGGCCTGGGCGAACATCGACTGGAGGATCTGGTACCCGGATCCACCGGCGTCCTGATAAGGGTCCAGCCAGATGTCGACCCGGTCGGTGACGTGCGGGACCGTGTTGTAGATGAAGAACGCGCCGGCCAGGAACATCGCCATCCCGATGAGTACGAACGAGATCCGGCCGGTCGCCACGTAGAGCAGGGACAGGAACGCGGCGAAGAACATCAGCGAGCTGCCGAGGTCCCGAATGAAGATCAGCATGAACATCGCGGCGCCCCAGACGACCAGCAGCGGCCCCAGGTGCTTCAGCGGCGGGAACGTGATCCCGGCGATCCGCCGGGCGCCGACCACGAGCAGCTCGCGGTGCTCCCGCAGGTAGCTCGCAAGGAAGACGACGATGCATATCTTGGCGAGCTCCGCCGGCTGGAACCCGAGCGGGCCGATCCTCACGCCGAGGTAGGCGCCATTGACCTGCTCGCCGATCAACGGCAGTCTTGGAGCCAGCAGCAGCCCGTTTCCGACGGCGGCGATCGTGTACCGGTATCTATCGAGCACCTAGTAGTCCTT
>JBPPMI010000097.1:0-5576 GCA_051305975.1 Solirubrobacterales bacterium | reverse complement strand
GCCCGCGCGGCAGGATCTTCGACGCCGCCGTCGACCTGCGGAAGGGCTCACCGACCTACGGCCAGTGGGAGGGTTACGTGCTCGATGACGAGAACCACCGCCAGCTCTTCGTCCCGGTCGGCTTCGCCCACGGTTTCGCCGTGCTCTCCGACCTGGCCGACGTCACCTACCTCGTGTCGAGCCTCTACGACCCGGCCACGGAAGCGGGAATCAGGTGGGACGACCCCGAAGTAGGAGTCGAGTGGCCAATCGAAGAGCCACTCCTGTCCCAGAGAGATATAGAAGCACCCCTGCTCAGTGAAATAGCCGCGGACCTGCCTTTCTGAAACGCGAGTCGTTCTACCGCGGGGGCAGGCAAAACCTGGTTAGGAGAACAAGCTCTGCGTTTTTGCCCTCTCAAAGACTCCACAGTTCTGAATAAGGCGGAAATGTTCCTTAACTGGGAAATTTCCGGTCCCTGAACTGAGGGGCCTACACGTGAACGATGCGTGGTCCGCCTACCCTTTTACGAAGGAAGTTATTGCCAGGCTCAGCGCGAGCTTCGCCGCTATTCCGCAGTAGACGGCCAGATTCAGGATCGCGGGGTTGTTCTCCGCATCGAAGCGGCGGTAGAAGCGGCCCATGCCGCGGTGGAAGGCGACCTCCTGTTTGAATCCCCGGCGTCTGCCGCTGGAGCCGCCCTTGATGTGCAGGACGGTGCCCGCCGGTTCGTAGAACACCTTCCAGCCGGCCCGCCAGAAACGCCGGCACCAGTCGAGGTCTTCCATGTAGAGCCAGTAGCCCTCGTCGAGCAGGCCGGTCCGGGCCAGCGCGTCGCGCCGGACCATCATGAAGGCACCATTGATCGCGTCGACCTCGCCTGCTTCGTCGTCGCCGAGCCCGGTTGCCCGGTACTGCGACAGCGATTCGCCGGCGGACCTGCGACCGATACCGGTGAAGTGAGCCAGCGCCCCGAGAGGAGTCGGAAATGAACGCTTGCAGGCGTGATCGAGTTCGCCCGAGAGGGTCACCAGCTTGACCCCGGCCATCCCGATCGAAGGATCGCCTTCAAGTCGTTCGAGGGCGGAGTCGAGTGCCCCTTCCCGGACCTCGGTGTCGGGGTTCAGCAGCAGGATGAAGGGCGCCTGGCTTCGCCTTAGCACGAGGTTGTTGGCCGCAGAGAACCCGATGTTGCTTTCCCGGACGAGTCCCACCGACGGAAATTCGTCAGCGACCATGTCGGCGGTCGAGTCGGTGCTGCCACTGTCGACCACTGTCACTTTCATCTCCGGGGTCGGCGGATTGGCCGCGAGGGAGGACAGACAGCCTCGAAGCAGGCCTTCGGCCCCATGACTGACGATTATTACCTCGAGGTCTGGCCCGGACATGGGATGAGGCTATGCCACCGCCAAGGGGGACCGCAGGCGCCCCCGCCCGAACCGGCTTTGCTCTAGAAGGCGCCGTCTCCGCGGATGACCGCTGCGGGAGTGCGGGCGAGGATCCCGATGTCGCCGGCGATCGTCATGTTGTCAAGGTAGTCGCGCTCGAGGGCCAGCCGTTCTTCGAAGTTGAGGTTGCCGCGCCCCGCGACCTGCATCGGCCCGGTCAGTCCCGGTTTCACCATGAGCCGCTGGCGCTGGCGCTCGTCATAGAGCATCACCACCGCTTCCTCTTCCGGGCGGGGGCCGACCAGCGACATGTCCCCCCTCAGCACGTTGAAGAACTGGGGAATCTCATCCACGCTGGAGCGGCGCAGGAAGCCCCCTACCCGGGTGATCCGCGGATCGTTCCGGATCTTGAACGCGGGCTCGTCGAGGGCGTCGAGATCGATCAGGGCGTCGAGCTGCGACTCGGCGTCGGCGACCATGGTGCGGAGCTTGTACATCGTGAATTTCTCGCCGTTCCTCCCCACCCTGACCTGGCGGAACAGGACCGGCCCTGGAGAAGTGAGCTTGATCGCCACGGCGGAGGCCAGAAGCAGGGGCGAAGTGAGTGCCAGCAACGTGCCCGAGACGGTCAGGTCGAGCACCCGCTTCATTGCCAGGGTCGATCGCGGCGGGATGCTGAAGTGGAAGTCGAGCATCGGCACTTCGGCGATGCGGTTCAGCTCGGTGGCGGGCCCCAGGACC
This sequence comes from Solirubrobacterales bacterium, assembly GCA_051305975.1. Lineage (GTDB taxonomy): Bacteria > Actinomycetota > Thermoleophilia > Solirubrobacterales > 70-9 > 67-14. Next base: position 3,468 of record JBPPMI010000097.1, on the reverse strand, counting down.
TCCTGGTTGACCGGCACCAGGGTGACGGCCGCCTCCGCCGTCCGGCAGATGTTGATGATCGTGCTGATCGCTCTCGAATCGAGACCGTCGTCGGCGATCACGACGCGGGTAACCTCGCGTTCACGCGTGACCCCGGAGAGGGCGTCGATCTGGCCGAAACACTCGATGCCCAGTTCTGACGGTCCACCGGACCCGTCGTCCGTGTCCGATCCGACGTAACCGATCACGTCGATGAAGTTGCCGGTGTCCGAGATCAGGCGCCGCGAGACGAGCGCTGCTTTGGGGCCGGATCCGACGACGATCGTCGTTTCCGGTTCGGCGACGACGCGGTACAGGCCGCGGACGAGTGCGCGCAGCAGTAGGGAAGCGGCAACAGCGACCGCGCCGATGATGATCATCGATGCGCTGGAGATGAGCGGAACGGATAAGAGTTCGGTCAGCGCGCGGGCGAGGACCACGGTGACGGCTGCCGTCGCCAGGAGCGACGGAACTTCCTCCGAGGTGCGGTGACGGATACGACGGTCGTCGCGGTCGTAGAGGTTGTAGAGCTTGGCGACCACGATCCAGACCGGAATGATCATCAGGGTCCAGGGCAGAGCGCTCGAGCCGATCTTTCCGGCTTCCCAGGCGATCAAGATTCCGGCCACGACCGCGGTGATGTCGGCCAGGGCCAAAGTCCAGCGTCTAAGTCGACGAAACTGAACGGCGGAATTCGGCCGGGTGCGACCCACTGAAGGCGTTCCCGGACTGGTGTCAGCCGCCTCGGAAGGTGCGTTTGACTCGGTTCTGCGACTGGGGGTGCGGCTCACTCAGCTTTCCTTTGAGCCCATTCTGGACGAAACCTGACTGGATATTCACACGTTCTAACCACCGGCTGGGGCAATAGGTGCGCTGTCGCAACAGACTTTTTATCGCAGCGGCCGGTCTTGGTTCGCTTTGATCTCGTCAGGGGAGCGGATATGGCTTTTGGCTTCTCTCAGGGTCCCTTCCCCGTTTCTACAGCGCGTAATCGCAGGGGAGTAGCGTTCGGGGGTCAGGAATGGCCAGAAAAGCGACCCGAGATCCCCTTGATCCTTTCAGTTCCGAAGTCCGCCGTTGGTTCGAAGCGAGCTTCGCCGGTGCTACGCGGGCCCAGTCCGAGGGCTGGAAGGCGATCGCCGGCGGCAAGAACACCCTGATCTGCGCCCCGACTGGCTCCGGCAAGACGCTGGCAAGCTTCCTCTGGGGCATCGACAGCCTCACGCGGCGTCCCGGTCGCGCCCCGGGCGTGAAACTCGTATACGTCTCGCCGCTGAAGGCGCTTTCGTACGACATCGACCGGAACCTGAAGGCCCCGCTTGCCGGTATCGGGTCCGACATCTCGGTCGCGCTCCGCACCGGCGACACGCCCCAGTCCGAGCGGGCCCGGATGCGCCGGACGCCGCCCGACATCCTGATCACAACGCCCGAGTCGCTCTACCTGATGATGTCCTCCGGGGCGCGGGAGATCTTCCAGACGGTGGAGACGGTGATCATCGACGAGATCCACGCGGTGGCGGCGACCAAACGCGGAGCCCACCTCGCGTTGACCCTGGAACGGCTCGACCACCTCGTCCAGCACGGGGTCGAAGAGGACGAATCCGCCGACAACAGGAAGAAGACGAAGGCCCAGGCCAGGCTCGAGCCCACCGGGAAGCCCGTGCAGCGCATCGGCCTGTCGGCCACGCAGCGTCCGCTCAAACGCATCGCGAAGTTCATGTCCGGCCCGAAACGCGAATGCGAGATAGTCGACGCCGGCGAGCCCAAGAAGCTCGACCTCGAGATCGTGGTGCCGGTCGACGACATGGCCAACCCGGTGGTCAGCGACCAGTCGGTGGGCGATGCCGGGGAGGGCCACGTGCGATCGATCTGGCCGGCGATCTACCCGGAGCTGCTAAGTCTGGTCAAGCAGCACACCTCGACGATCATCTTCGTCAACAACCGGCGTGCTGCCGAACGCCTCGCACTCCGTCTGAACGAGCTCGACGAGCAAGGCGAGGCCGGCGTGTCACCCGATCGCACCGCGACCGAGTCGATCCCGATTCAGGAGGAAGAGGACGGGCCGGTCCTCGCCAAGGCGCACCACGGTTCGCTCTCGCACGACGAACGAACCATCGTCGAGGAGCAGCTGAAGTCGGGACAGATCCCGTGCCTGGTCGCAACTTCATCCCTCGAGCTCGGCATCGACATGGGCGCGGTCGACCTGGTCATCCAGGTCGAGTCGCCGAAGTCGGTCAGCCGCGGCCTCCAGCGGATCGGCCGCGCTGGCCACGGGCTGGGCGAGACCTCGAAGGGCCGGATATTCCCCAAGTTCCGTGGCGACCTGCTGGAGACTGCGGTGGTCACCCAGCGGATGCGCGACGGCCAGATCGAAGAGACCGTGATCCCGGTCAACCCGCTCGACGTGCTGGCACAGCACCTGGTCTCGATGGCGTCGCTGGACCGCTGGAGTACGAAGGACGCGTTCGAACTGGTCACCCAGACGGCTTCGTTCGCCGAGCTGTCCGAGGAGAACTTCGAGAACGTGCTCGACATGCTCGACGGGCGTTACCCGTCGGACCGGTTCGCGGAGCTGCGGCCGCGCATCGTGTGGGACCGGACCGAAGCCACGATCGAAGGGCGCAAGGGCTCGCGCTCGCTGGTCGTCACCAACGCCGGCACCATCCCCGACCGCGGCCTCTACGGGGTCCACCTGCCGGACGGCCGCCGGGTCGGCGAGCTCGACGAGGAGATGGTCTACGAAGCGCGGGCCGGCCAGGTGTTCCTGCTCGGCGCCTCGAGCTGGCGGATCCAGGAGATCACCCGCGACCGCGTGATCGTGATCCCCGCGCCGGGTGTTCCCGGGGCGATCCCGTTCTGGCGCGGTGACGGCATCGGCCGCCCGGCCGAGCTCGGCAAGGCGATCGGCGCCTTTTCACGGGAGGCGGTGGACGCCGATCCTTTAGACCTCGAGAAGTCCCACCACCTCGATCCGAAGGCGGCCGAGAACCTCGTCGCCTACCTGCGTGAACAGCAGGACGCGACCCGGGTGGTGCCTTCGGACACCTCGATCGTGGTCGAGCGCTTCCGTGACGAGATCGGTGACTGGCGCCTCTGCGTGCTCTCACCCTACGGCGGGCGGGTCCACTCGGCCTGGGGGCTGGCGATCGCCAGGAAGCTCCGCGACGAGTACGACCTGGAAGCCGACGCCATCTATTCCGACGACGGCATCGCGATCCACCTGCCCGATGCCGACGAGCCGCCTTCGGCCGACCTGATCATGATCGAGCCGGACGAGCTCGAGGACCTGGTCGTCCGTGAGCTCGGGACCTCCGCGCTGTTCGGCGCCCGGTTCCGCGAGAACGCGGCCCGCTCCCTGCTGATCCCCCGGGCCTACCCGGGCAAGCGCACCCCGCTCTGGCAGCAGCGGCTGAAGTCGCAGAGCCTGCTCGAGGTCGCCCAGGACTTTCC
>JBPPMI010000096.1:0-7450 GCA_051305975.1 Solirubrobacterales bacterium | reverse complement strand
ATGCCGGCCGGCAGAACGACACGGAAGCTGAGGTTGTAGCCCTTCGGCTGGCCGTTCGGGAGCGAAGCGGTGACGGAGACGGAACCGGACTCCCCGAAAAGGGGACTACTGGCGTTGGCGCTGAGCACGAGGTTCGGGGTCCCGGCCGCCTGGGCGGTCGAAACGGTGAACAGGCCGAGGCCGAGAACGGCGCACAGCGCGAGCATACGAACAGCGAAACGAGTCACAGGCTTCAATTTTTCTCCGTAGTTCTCACGAATTCGCAACAAGGCGAACTCTTAGGCAACTGTTAATTGTCTTGTGAACGGCGGGAAAGCCTGAAAACGGCCCGGATGTCTGCCCTGCTTGACGACTGCCACAGACATCAGAGTGTTGATCAGGGCGCGTCTCAGCGCCCTCACCCGTCTCCCATGTTCTGTCCGGAAGAATAAAGAGCCGTTTCCCCATTGTCAAGCAGCCAATAGGTATGCACGTTTATGCACATTTGCGGTCCGGACAGGGCATCGAGCCCCGTTTCCCGGCGGGTTCCGAACCTAGTTAAAAACGTAGAGCAGGAGAAAAGCGGTGACCGCGAAGACCGCGCCGGCCAGGATCACGCCCTTGTCCTCGGCCACGATCGCGGCGGTCGAGCGGTCGTCGGACCGGTCGTAGATCAAATAGAGGTAACGGAAGATGCCGTAGACCACCGGGGGGATGGTCAGCATCATCTTGCTGCCGATCAGTGGCGAATCGATCGTGTAGATCGCGTAACTGATCACGGTTCCGGTGGTGACCATCGCCACCATCTGGTCGAGGAAAGGCAACGAGTAATGCTCGAGGACCGGGCGGCTGCTGGTGCCTTCGTGAAGTTCGGAGACCGCTTCCTGGCGGCGTTTGGTGAAGCCGAGGAAGCAGGCGAGCATTCCGGTGCAGAGGATCAGCCATTCGGAGGCATCGGTGTCCACTGCCTCGGCGCCGGCCATCACCCTGAAGATGAAAAGGGTCGCCAGAACCATCACGTCGATGATCACGACCTGCTTGAGGCCGAAGCTGTAGCCCACCTGGATCACGCCGTAACCGGTGACGAACAGCCCGACCTTCCAGTTGATCGCGAAGAAGGCGACCGCGATCGCGCCGACCGCGAGGAACGAGGCGATCGCATACGCGGACGGGATCGAGAGCTGACCCGCGGCGATCGGCCGGAACCGCTTCTTGGGGTGCTGGCGGTCGAGTTCTACGTCGTTCAGGTCGTTGATGAAGTAGCCGGCGCTCGAGATGGCGCAGAAGCAGGCGAAGCAGATCAGTGCCTGCCCGATCGCCCACGGATCGTCGACCTGTCCTGAGAACAGCAGCCCCGCGAAGACCAGGACGTTCTTGACCCATTCGTGGGGCCGGGCCGTCTTGAACGCAGCCCGCAGGGGGCCCCGCTCGGTCAAGGTGTGTTCAGAGGTAGCCGCTTCCAAAGTCGCAGAAGGCTACAACGATTCAGCCGGCCCGATGGGTGAGGGAGGGGGTCCGGGAAAGGATTTTCGCCGGAGAACCCCGCCCAACCGTAAAAATCCTTTCCCGGGCCCCCTCCCGTCAGCCGATGAGTACGCCCGGGTTGAGTAGGCCCTCGGGGTCCACCGCACCCTTCGCGGCGCCAAGGGCCGCAGCGAAGAGATCCGGCCGTTGCTGGTCGTACCACGGGCGGTGGTCCCGGCCTACCGCGTGGTGGTGGGTGATGGTGCCTCCGTTGTCGATGATCGCCTGGGAGGCGGCGGCCTTGATCTCGTCCCACTGCTCGACCTCGCCACCGCGGATGGCGGGCGCGATCACGGTGAAGTAGGGGGCGGCGCCGTCCGGGTAGACGTGGGTGAGGCGGCAGCTGACCCTCGGTGCACCTCCTCCTTCCTTCGGGGCGCCGGAGACTTCAGCCACCGCCGCGGTGGTCGCCGAGATCACGGCCCGGTGGAAGTCTTCGAACCGGTCCCAGGTGATCGCGGTCTCGAAGGTCTCGGAAAGGACGCCGCAGGAGACGAAAGTGTCACGGATGTACGGAGCGAGCAGGAAAGCGTCCTTCCACTTGTCGGAACTGCCTCCGCCGCCCGCCCCCTTGGAGCCAGGACCCTTCGCGGACTGGTTAGTGAGGCGGCCGCCGTGGGCGATGGCAATCGCGATCGCCTGATCGAGCTGTTCGCCCACCGGGACGTCGGCCGATTCGAAACCGAGGAGCAGGAGGGTCGCGCTGCCGTCGCCCGCCCCCATCGTGCCCGCTTCCATCGGATCGATCAGCCGGCAATTGCTCGGCCCGAGGCGGGACTGGACGATTGCCCGCACCGCTCCGGTCGCTGCCTTCGCGAAATCATCGAACTCGACCACCGCGGTCGCTTTGAAGACCGGCCTCGGCCTGACCCTCATCCAGGCTTCGGTGACCACACCGAGGATCCCCTCCGAGCCGGCGAGCATCCGGTCGGGCGAAGGTCCGGCACCGGACCCCGGCAGCCGCCGGCTTTCCCAGTTCCCGGCCGGGGTCACGCAGGAAACCGATTCGACCAGGTCGTCGATGTGGGTCTCACCGGTGGCGAAGTGCCCTCCGGCCCGGGTGACGATCCAGCCGCCGAGCGTCGCGTACTCGAAGGACTGCGGATAGTGGCGGAGGGTCAGATCCTGTTCGCGGAGCTGGTCCTCGAGCGCCGGGCCGCGGACCCCGCCCTGAATCCGTGCGGCCAGTGAGGTCGTGTCGACTTCCAGCACCCGGTCGAGCCGGGTCAGGTCGAGGGAGACGCTCGGCCGGTCGTCTTCGAACCGGGGCTCGACGCCCCCGCAGACGCTGGTCCCGCCGCCGAACGGGATGACTGCCGCGCCCCAGTCGGCGGCCCGCTCGAGCACCTCGGCCACCCCGGCCGCATCGGCCGGATACGCCACCAGGTCCGGCGGGTTCTCGAACTCGCCGCGGTGTCCGCGCACGATGTCGCGGTACGCCTTGCCGAGAGCGTGGACCGCCCGGTCGTGCCGGTCGGCCGAGAACAGATCGCTTCCCGAAGGGGTTTCGAGGCGGGGCTCCCGCAGCGTGACCTCCTCGAGGGGCACCGCCGCCTGCACTGCGCCGCCGAACCCGAGCATCGCCCGGATCCCCGTGGCAGCCTCTTCAACCTCGGAAAGCGGCCGTTGCTGGTCTTCGTAGCCCCAGCCCCAATGCTTGAGCCGCCGGCCGGAAGCGGGTTGCGCCGCCATCGGTATCTACCAGTGGACGCCGCGCAGCAGGTGCGCGAACGCGACCGCTTCGGTCGATACCGCCTTCTCCGGTTCCTCGCCTTCGGCACCCTGCTTGGCCGCCTTCGAATCGGGGAACAGCTTGTACCCCTGGTTGAGCACGGCATCGCTGGCCTTCGGCGAAAGCGCGTACAACAGCTCACCGAAGTTGCCGAGCTTGGTAGCGACCTTCTTCGGCTTAGCGATCATCGCCCCGGTGATCATGTCCGCCGCTTCGTCGGGGGTCAGTGTCGGGAAGGCGTCGTACATCTTGGTCGGCGAGATCATCGGGGTCCTAACCAGTGGCATGTAGATCGAGGTGATGTGGACCCGGTCGTCGATGATCTCCGAAGCGATCGTCCGGCTGAACGCGTCGAGCGCGGCCTTGGAAGCGACGTACGCCGAGAACCTCGGCGTGTTCGTCTGGACGCCGATCGAACTGATGTTGATGATGTGCCCGCTCTTCCGCTCGCGCATGCGCGGCAGGAGGGTGAGGATCAGCTTCAGCGAGCCGAAGTAGTTCAGCTGCATAGTGCGCTCGTAGTCGTGGAAACGGTCGTATGACAGCGCGACCGAGCGGCGGATCGAACGGCCCGCATTGTTGACGAGGATGTCCACGTGGCCGTGCTCCTCGAGCACTTCCTTGCCCATGCGCTCGACGTCGTCAACGTCGGAGAGGTCGCAGGTGTGGACGCAGGCTTCGCCGCCGATTTCCTCGATCGCTTCCTTGACGACTTCGAGCTTGTCGGCGCTCCGCGCGACCAGCAAAACCTTGGCTCCCGCCGCGGCCGCCCTCTTGGCCGCCACCTGCCCGATGCCCGAAGAGGCGCCGGTGATCAACACGATCTTGCCGCCGATGGCTCCGCCGAGCGAACGATCCTTGAACAGGTCGGGATCGAGCTCGCGCTCCCAGTAGTCCCAGAGCTTGTCCGAGTAGGTCGCGAGCGGAGGCACCGATATGCCGGAGCCCTCGAGCGCGGCCAGCGTGTTCTTGCAGTCGAACTTGGTCGGGTAATTGACGTAGACGAGCACTTCACGCGGGATGCCGACGTCGTTCAGGACGTTGTCGCTGATGCGCTTGACCGGGGGCAGCATCATCAGTCCGCCGCGGACGGCCGGCGGGATGATGTTGAGCATCTCCGGGTCGATCCGGATCGACATCTGCGGCGCGGTGGCCGACCGTGCGAACAGGTTGATGAGCTGGCCTGCCGTGAGCGGGTTCGGGTCGGTCAGGTGGAAGGCCTGGTTGTCGAGGCCGTCGACGTGGCTGATGTGGTCGATCGCATCGGCCACGAAATCGACCGGTACGACGTTGATCTGCTTGCCTTCGACACCGACCGTGGGGACCCAGGGCGGCAACACGGCGCGCAGACGCTTGATCAGCTTGAAGAAGTAGTACGGACCGTCAACCTTGTCCATCTCGCCGGTCTCGGAGTTGCCGACGACGATGCCGGGACGGTACGCTCGCCAGGGCCGGGTGGACTGGTCGCGGACGACCCTCTCCGATTCGTGCTTGGTACGGAAGTAGGAATGGGTGTCGAGGTTCTCGGCTTCCTCGAACTGCTCTTCGCGCCAGGTTCCCTTGTAGAGACCGGCAACGGCGATTGAACTCGCCAGCTCGAAACAGCCGGCTTCGATCTTGTTCGCGAGTTCGACGGCATGGACGGTGCCGTCGATGTTCGCGGTGCGCATCGTCTCTTCGGTCGCTTCCATGTCGTAGACGGCAGCGAGGTGGTAGAAGTGGCCGATCTTGCCCCTGAGCTTTTCCTGCTCTTCCTCGGAAACGCCGAGGAAGGGCTGCGAGAGATCGCCGACCACTGGCACCACGCGGTCCGCGTCGTCACCCCAGCCGGAGATCCGTTCTTCGAGGCGCCCGCGGGAGCCCTCGCGAACCAGCACGTAGACGGTTCCCTCGCGCTTCAGGAGTCTCTCGACCAGATAGCGCCCAATGAATCCTGTACCGCCGGTTACGAAGTAATCCATCGCTCCTCCTCCGAGCTTCAAATACCCGTTGCCAATGCACAAAGTGCCGGACTTTTCAGGACACTACAACGCCTGTGGCGGGAGCGGTTTTGCAGGCACTGGTTCAGGGAATCAACCCGCTTACGCAGTTTGCATACACTCCTCCTGAATGGCCGAGTCCACAATCACCGAGATCACCATGCCCGAGATGGGCGAGTCAGTCACCGAAGGCACCGTCCTCGAGTGGCACGTGGCAGTCGGCGATGTGGTCGAAGAGGGTCAGACGGTCGTCGAGATCTCGACCGACAAGGTCGACGCCGAAGTTCCTTCCCCCTCCGCCGGCAAGATCACGAAGCTCCTGGCCGAGGTCGACGACGAGGTCGCGGTCGGGGCCGGGCTCGCGGAACTCGATCCTTCCGGGGGCGATGCGACGTCCGGCGACGCGTCCGACGCCGAGATCGGCGAGACCGCGGCCCCCAAGGCCTCCGGCACACCCGGCGGCGAGTCAGCGACGTCCGAGGAATCGACGACTTCCGAAGCTTCAGGCAACGGCTCCGTGCCGGCCGATGCCGATGCCGCCGACGTGCCGGCGGGGGAACCGGTCGAAGTGACGATGCCCGAGATGGGTGAGTCGGTCACCGAAGGCACAGTGCTCGAGTGGCACGTCGCGGTCGGCGACACGGTCGAAGAGGGCCAGACGCTTATCGAGGTCTCGACCGACAAGGTGGACGCCGAAGTGCCCGCGCCCACGGCCGGAGAGATCACGAAGCTTCTCGTCGAGCCCGACCAGGAGATCCCGATCGGGGCGGCACTGGTCGAGATGATCCCCGGTGGCGGCTCCGGCAACGGCGCTTCCGCCCCGGCGGCGGCACCGGCCGAGACCGAAGAAGAAGCCCCCGCCGCCAACGGCTCCGGCGACGCCGGTGACGGGCGCGCCACCCCGGTAGCGCGCCGCATCGCCGAAGCCGAAGGACTGAAGCTCGCCGACATCGCCGGGTCCGGTCCCGACGGCAAGGTGACCAAGGACGACGTGCTCTCCGCGGCCAACGGTGGCGGCTCCGCCGCCGCTGCCAGCGAGGAGAAGGTCCTCCGCGGACCGGCCGGCATGCTCGCCAAGGCGATGAACGAGAGCCTCAAGACTCCGACCGCCACCTCGTTCCGCACGATCGCTGTCGACACCCTCGACGCGAAGCGCAAGGGGCTGAACGGCGCCCTCGCCGAGCGCGGCATGAAGGTTTCTTTCACCCACCTCGTCGCCTGGGCGATCGTCCTCGCCGCGAAGGAATGGCCGGCTATGGCCAAGCACTACGCCGAGCGTGACGGCAAGGCCTTCGTAGTCGACGACGGCCAGGTCAACCTCGGCATCGCGGTCGACGTCGAGAAGAAGGACGGTTCCCGCGCCCTCATGGTCCCCGCGATCAAGGGCGCCGACCGCATGACATTCCCCGAGTTCCACGCGAGCTACGAAGACCTGATCACCAAGACCCGCGAGAACCGCCTCACCCCGGACGACTTCGCCGGCACGAACATCACCCTGACCAACCCCGGTGGCATCGGCACGGTCGCTTCGGTGCCGCGCCTGATGAACGGCCAGGGCACGATCGTGGCCGCCGGCTCGATCGCCTACCCGGCCGAATGGACCCACGCCGACCCCGCCCGGATCGCCCAGCTCGGCGTCTCCAAGGTGATGACGCTGACCTCCACCTACGACCACCGCATCATTCAGGGCGCCGAGTCCGGCAACTTCCTGAAGGCGCTCGACGGCCTGATCGGTGGCGGCAACGATTTCTACGAGAAGGTCGCGACCGACCTCGGTTTCGAAGCTTCGATCCTCGCGGCGTCGGCCCCGAAGGCCTCGCTGGCACCGCCGGTGTCCGCCCAGACGCCGGCCGCCAGCGCGATCGCCGCCGAACCTACCCCGGAACTGCTTCAGGATGTCCAGGCCGCGACATCGCTCCTCAAGGCCTTCCGCACCCACGGCCACCTGGCCGCGCACCTCGACCCGCTCGGCGCCAAGCCGAAGGGCGATCCGGCGCTCGATCCGGAAACGGTCGCGCTGACCCCGGAACTGATGGCGAAGATCCCGGCGTCGATCCTCCGGATCGGCGTGCCGGGCGAGACGCTGCTCGAGGCGTTGCCCCGGATGCGGGCTGCGTACACCGGTTCGATCGGCTACCAGTTCGAGCACATCTCGTCGCACCATCAGCGTGTCTGGATGCGCGAGATGATCGAGACCGGTGCCCACCGGAAGCCCCTGACCCGCGATGAGCAGAAG
>JBPPMI010000095.1:0-4812 GCA_051305975.1 Solirubrobacterales bacterium | reverse complement strand
CTTGCCGAGGCCGGCGGCCTCCTCGATCAGCTGACGGCGCTCGCGTGGTTTCGAATGGACGATCGAATCGACCCGGCCCTGGCTGATGACCGAATGCATCTCCTTGCCGAGGTTCGCGTCGGAGAGAATCTCGACGATGTCGACCAGCCGGCAGCGGGCGCCGTTCAGCCGGTATTCGCCGTCACCGTTCCGGTCGAGCCGGCGGGTGATCGCGATCTCGGTCAGGTCGGTGGCGATCTTTCCTTCGGAATTGTCGATCACGACTTCGACTTCGGCGGCGGACCTTGCGCCGACGTCCTTGCCGCCGACGGAGATCACGTCCTGCATCGAAGTGCCGCGGATCGCGCCCGGGCTCTGCTCGCCCAGCGCCCAAAGGACGGCATCGGTGATGTTCGATTTTCCGGACCCGTTTGGTCCGACGACCACGCTCACGCCGGGGGCGAACTTCAGTTCAGTCTTCTCGGGGAAGGACTTGAAGCCCTTCATGGTCACGGATCGCAGGTACACAGGCTTAAATCTGACTCCCGGATCGGACGCTCAGGCGCGCAAACACGCAATTTGCGGCTAGAGTTTCGCCGCCTAGATCCCAGCGAAGCGTGGATCAAGGCGTAAGAGCTCGATCCTTATTCCTCGTCGGGCCCGTCGAGAGCTTCGAGACCCGCTGCCGCCGCGGCCTGACCGGCCGCTTTCTTGCTGCGACCGGAACCCCGGCCGATCTCTTCCCCGCCCAGCTTCACGCCGACTTCGTACGTCCGCTGGTGAGCGGGTCCGGAAGAGCCGATCACCACGTATTCGACGGTCTCGCCGTGACGCGCGACGGCTTCCTGAAGGGCAGACTTGAAATCGGTCCTGGTCGTCTTGACTACTTCGACCCGGTCGCTGAACGCTTCGACCACGGCTTCCGCGGTGCGCTCGTATCCAAAAGCGAGAAAGCAGCTGCCGATCATCGCTTCGGTGATCTCGGGCAGCGGCCGCTCGCCTTCCAGCAGCAGCTTGGCCGAGGTCTGTTTGCCGTCGATCGCCCCGGGATCCGCCTCGAGCAGCATTTCCGGTATGCCGATCGCCCGGCCGACGGCCGCGCAGGAAGTTCCGCTGACCGCCTGGTTGAGGATCTTGGTCAGCTCCCCGGCGTCGAGGTCGGGCAACCGCTCGTAGAGGTCTTCGGCGATAGCCAGGCCGAGCACGCTGTCACCGAGCAGCGCCAGGCGCTCGTAAGAACCGACCCGGTCCTCGGCCCATGAGGAATGCGTCAGCGCGGCCAGCCGGGCTTCTTCCGGCAGTTCCGCGATCAGCGCCGTCAGCGAGCGGCTGGAAGGACCGGGCAACCCTTTCGGGTCACGCGCCCGCTTTAGCCATGACAAAGTCAACGGCATCTCCCACCGTGCTGATCTGGCCGGCCTCCTGCTCGGAAACCGAGATGCCGTACTCGTCCTCGAGTTCCATCACCAGTTCGTAGAGGTCGAGGGAGTCGGCGTCGAAGTCCTCCTTGAACCGGGCGCCCTCCGTGACCTGTTCCGGCTTGAGCTCGAGTTCGTTGACCAGGTGGCCCCGCACCAGGTTCATCACTTCGTCGCGATCGCCGTTGAAACTCATTTCAGGGCTTTTATCACGCGCCGCCGCCGGATTCGGCCGCACCGCGGTTGGCGCCGACCCGGTGGAGCATCTCTTCGGTCAGGCCGGGAGCGTCGACCGCGGCCGCTCGGGAGGCAAGCCGGATCGCGTTGGCCACGCCGTCCGCACTCGAGCTGCCGTGGCCGACGACGGCCACCTTGCGCAGTCCCAGGAGGATCGCACCGCCGGTCGTGTCCGGGTGGAGGTCTTCGCGGAGACCGCTGAGCGCCGGCCTCAGCATCAGCCCGCCGACCGCGGAGATCGGGTTCTTCCGCGCGGCGTCGGAGATCGAAGAGCTCATCAACTTGACCACGCCTTCCATCGCTTTCAGCACCACGTTCCCGGTGAAGCCGTCAGTCACGATGACGTCGGCCCCACCCTCGGGGATGTCGCGCCCCTCGACGTTGCCGATGAAGTCGATCTCCTCCGCCCCGCTCAGGGTCGCGTTCGCTTCGACTACTTCTTCCTTGCCCTTGCCCGCCTCTTCACCGACTGAGAGCAGGCCCACGGTCGGCGATGCGACCCCGAGAACGGCCTTCGAGAAAGCGGCTCCGAGATAGGCGAACTGGACCAGGTGCTGGGCCCGCACGTCGAGGTTGGCCCCGATGTCGAGGAAGAGCACTGTCCTCCCGGGCAGCGGTACCTGCCCGGCGAGCGCGGGACGTTTGACTCCTTTCGAGCGCTTCAGGCCGAAGGTGGCGGCGGCCATCAGGGCGCCCGTGGAACCCAGGCTGTCCACAGCATCCGAGTTTGCGGTTTTCACATCGGTGACCGCTCGCACGACGGACGCGTCGGGCCGGCTGCGCACGGCCGGGACGGGATCGTCCTCGTTCGTGATCACATCCCCGGTGTCGATCACCTCGGCGCCTTCGCAGTCGTCGAGGTCGAGCTTCAGCCGCGGTCCGAAGACGCGAATCTTCAGTCCGTCGGCGGATGCCGCACGAACGCCGGCTTCGAGCACGTCGAAACCGCTCTCGACTCCGAATCCATCAAGCGCGACCGTGGTCCCGCCGGGCAATTACTCGCCTGGGGGAATCGCTCCGCCGACCGTCGGCGTCCGCTGGGCGATGATTTCGCGACCGTTGTAGTCCCCACAGTTGGGGCAGATCCGATGCGGAAGCCGCGGCGAATGACACTTGGGGCAGTGGTTGACCCGTACCTTGGCGGCCTTGTGGGTGGCTCGGCGCTTGTCGCGGCGGGTCCTGGAAGTTCTTTTCTTGGGTACGGCCATAGCGACGGCGCAGTGTATATGAGATCCCGGGGAAGCGGCACCCGGGAACGCCCTGGGCTCGTCTGGCTTCGTCGACGGCCGGGAATATCAGCTCAAGTACGTGAGTACGATCGCGGATATTCCCGGCCTTTACTCCTTGCCAGACGCGGCCCAGGACGTCCCCGTGCACCACTTGCGGAAGCCCTCAGAAAAGGCCGCGTCTCCGGAGTCCGTTGTTGGAGGTGTCGGCGATTTTGATGCAGAGTGCGCCTTAATTGCCGGCACCTCCCCGTATGGCTCCCGAGACTGGCCTTTATATAGATCGCAAGCGGGTGGTGCTCAGGGACGTCCTGGGCCGCGACTGGCGAGGAGTAAGGGAGCCGGCGAACCGTGCGACCGTCGACGAAGACCAGGCGAGCCCAGGTCGTTCCTGAGGGCCGCCCGCCACCTCAAGTCATATCTGGCGGAGTTTTGACCACCTTGGATCTAGGTTCTGTCCGTGGTCGTGCTCTGCCGGGTCTGCTCCGTTCAGGGTTTCTCCGCAGTACGGGCAGAGGCCGAGACAGTCTTCCTTGCAGACGATCTGGTTCGGCAGACTCAGGATCAGGGCATCGTGGGTCCAGGCCTCGACGTCGAGGATGCGGTTCTCCACGTACGGGCTCAGCAGTTCGGCCGCGGTCAGCTCGTCTTCATCGTCCTGTTCGAGGCCGGCTTTCCTGGCCGGTACCGGCTCCGGCGGCTGGTCGACTTCGCGGACGTCGACCCTGACTCGCGCGACAGCGGGTTCCAGGCAGCGGACGCACGGCCCTTCGAGCCCGACCTCGAAGCGGAGCCTGAGCGCGTAGCCGGCACTGGTGCGGGACACGTCGAGGACGAACGGGACCTCGGGAGGCACGGGCAGGTAGGTCTGGCCGCCGAGTTCGACGTCGGCCGGCGAGACTACCCCTTCGATCCGCTTCGCGTCTCCGTAGGTGAGGCTGAGGGTGTCGAGATCAACTTTTTCGATCAGCATTCGAGTACAGCGCTCCTTGCTCCTACCTGGCAGACAAATAGGATGTCGATCTGATCTCCAGAGTACCGACATGACACCACCGGACCAGAAAGCCAAGGACTACCTCGAGTCGGTGCGCGCCCAGGTGCCGCTCTACGACGAGCTGCAGGACGCCGCGATCGCCGCGATCCCGTTCGAGCCCACGAACGTGCTCGAACTCGGCATTGGCACCGGACAGACCGCCGGGCGTCTTCTCGGGCGGTTTCCGAAGGCCCAGATCACCGGCCTCGACTCGGATGCCGACATGGTCTTTCGCGCCCGCCAGCAGGTCGCCGACGTCAGCCTGGCCCGCATGGAGGACCCGCTGCCGGACGGTCCCTGGGACCTGATCATCTCGGTCCTCTCGATTCACCGGCTCGACGACGAGCAGAAGCAGACCCTATTTCGCCGCGCGAAACAGAACTCGAAGGCACTCGTCATCGGCGACTTCGTGGCGCTCCCGACCGGAGAAGGCAGGACGACCGTGCCGGGAACCGCATATCCGGACTCGGCTGAAGATCTCGCCGCATGGAGCGAGGGCGAAATCGCCTGGGCTCAGGATGACCTGGTGGTCATCGCCGCCGACTACCGCTGAGACTCGAGACTCGGACTTTCGAAGTACCAAAGCGGGTGGCGCTCAGGGACGTCCTGAGAGTGGTTGGCAAGAAGCAAAGCCCGGAATGCGGCCGCGATAGTACTCAGTACGTGAGCTGCCCATTCCGGGCGTCGACGAAGTCCAGGCGCTCTCAGGTCGTTCCTGAGGGCTGCCCGCCCTACGGGTCTACTCCTCGATGTCGCCCAGAGGCTCTTCGTCGCGGCCGGCGAGGCGGTCGCGTCCGCGCGGTACTGCCGCGGTGAACTTCTGGAGGTTCACTTCAAGTGTGTTCAGGATCTCGTCGGCGTAATCCTCGGCGCCGAGGCGGATCTCGCGTTCGCGGGCCCGGGCGTCTTCGACGATTTC
>JBPPMI010000094.1:0-4568 GCA_051305975.1 Solirubrobacterales bacterium | reverse complement strand
CGATGTAGGTGCCGTCACCCCGGGTGACGAGCAGAGCGTGGTTGCGCGACACCGTCACGTCGTCGAGGAAGACGCCCGCGTCGGGGCTCCGCCCGATCGCCATCCGGTCATCGTCCATGGGAAAACTCTCGCCGGCACGGCCGCCGCCGCTCCGGATCACCAGTGCGGCGCCGGTCCGTTCGATCTCGGCATCGATGTCGACCGCGGCGATCTCCCCGGTCTCGCCCACCTGGTAGGTGGTGGTCGAAGGCTGTTCCTCCGCCCCCTCGCGGGCACCGATGAAGGTGCCGCACTTCTGGCAGTAGTTCGCAGCTTCGGGATTGACGAAACCACACTCTGGACAATGGGACGTCGACGGCATGCGCCCCATTATAGGGGCAGAACCTAACCTTCAACTATGGCTTTACGGTTGGGCCATTTCTGTCGTTCGCACTTTTCATGTCGCGTCCGACCCGGGCGTAGAGCCACGTCGCGAGGAAAGCCATGACCACGCCGATGACCAGCAGCGTGTCCGGGAACCAGCCTGGCCAGATCATCGCGAAGAAGAGCGAGGACATGACCGGGAAGACGGCCATCCGCCCCAGCCAGTTGACCTCGATGTCGATTCCGTGCTTGAGTCCCCAGCGGGCGAGCGCCACGGTGATCAGCTCCCGCGCGGCCAGGAGGACCAGCAGCCAGCGCGGCAGAAGCTCGAAGTTCCAGCAGACGACGACGCCCGAGAGGATCGTGAGCCGGTCGACGATCGGGTCGAGAAGCGCGCCGAGCCGGCTGTACTGGCCGGTGATCCGGGCGAGCAGTCCGTCCAGGTAGTCGCCCGCAGCGATGCACCAGAAGATTCCCGCGGCAAGATACGACACGCCGTCATCGCTGCTGAACGCCACGTACAGGAACACCGGAATCGCCAGCAGCCGGATGAAGCCGACCAGGTTCGGCAGCGTCCACGGGTTGAGCGGCTGGCCGCTGCGCGTTTCCGGCCGCTCGGGGCCGGTGCGGTCAAGTCCGAAGAGTCGGCGGATCCTCCCGGTTCCGAAGGGTGCCGCGTCACCGCTCATGACGAGGAGAGAGCCCGCGAAATCCCGGCGATCGTCCCGGCGCCGTCTTCTACGGGAACATTCTGCGATTCACCCGACATGCGCTCCGAAACTTCATAGATGCCGTCGGCAAGCCCGCGGCGGCCGACAACCACACGGAGCGGACACCCGACGAGTTCAGCGTCGGTTAGTTTCTGGCCGGGTCCGGCGTCACGGTCGTCGTAGATCACTTCGATCCCCTCCGCGAGGAGTTCGTCGTAGAGCTGGTCCGACTTTTCCCGTTCCGGGTCGGCCTCCTTGGCGAGCGAAACCAGGTGCACCTGCCAGGGGGCGAGCGCCGGCGGCCAGCGCAGTCCGTCGCCGTCACCGAGCTGTTCGGCCGCGGCGGCGACGATCCGGGCGGGCCCGATCCCGTAGCTGCCCATGACTACCGGCTTCTCCTTGCCGTCCTCGTCGAGGTAGTTCGCGCCGAGTGGCTCGCTGTAGCGGGTGCCGAGCTTGAAGATGTTGGCGACTTCGATCGCCGGTTCGAAGCTGATCTCGTGGCCGTCTTCCGTAGTGTCACCGGGGACGATCATACGGACGTCGAGCTCCTCGAACTGGAAGTCGCGGCCGGGCTCCACGCCCCGGTAGTGCCTGTCTGCCTCGTTCGCACCGGTGATCAGGCCGCCGCCGGTGATGGCTTTGTCCTTGATGATCCGGACGTCGGCACCGACGGGACCGATGAAACCTGCGGGACCGAGCTTCGCGGCGATCTCGTTTTCCCTGGCGGGCCGCGAGGCGACTCCCAGGTTGTTGGCAAGCTTTACCGTGTTCAGCTGGTGGTCACCACGCACGAGCACGAGTATGAATTCATCGTCGTCGGTCACGACCGGCACCGCCTTGACCAGGCTGCCAGGATCGACCCCCAGTTGCCCGCTGACCGCCTCGACCGTCTTCAGACCCGGCGTGTCGACAGTTTCCGGAGCGGCCAACTCGGGCGGACGGTCGATCTTCCGGGGAATGGCCGATGCGACTTCGACGTTGGCGGCGTATCCCGGGGCGAGGGCAATCGTGTCTTCGCCCGCCGCGCAGGGCGCCATGTATTCATGGGCGCCGATTCCGCCCATCATGCCGACGTCGCTCTCCACCCGGTACCAGCGAAGGCCGGTGCGGTCGAAAATCCGGTCGTATGCGGTGATGCAGCTGTCGTAGCTGGCATCGAGTCCGTCGTAATCACGGTCGAAGCTGTAGGCGTCTTTCATCACGAACTCGCGGGTCCGCAAGATCCCGGCTCGCGGACGCGGTTCGTCCCGTTCCTTCACCTGGAACTGGTAGACGATCTGCGGCAGGTCGCGGTACGAACGGACTTCGTTCGCCATGTGGCCGGTGACGCACTCCTCGTGGGTCATTGCGAGAACCATCGGGGACCCTTTTCGGTCCTCGAGCTTGAACAGCTCGTCGATGTCGTACCGGCCCGTGGTCTGCCAGGGCTCGGCTGGCTGCATGATCGGCATGAGCATCTCCTGCGCCCCGATCCGATCCATCTCCTGGCGGATGATCTCTTCCACCTTGCGGTGGCTGCGCCACCCGGCGGGAAGATAGGTCCAGAGCCCGGCGCCCATCTGACGGACCATCCCGGCGCGCACGAGCAGCTTGTGGCTGACCGCTTCGGCGTCGGCCGGCGGATCCTTGACTGTCGGCAGGAGAGTTCGGGAAATCCGGGCCATTGGCTCCGTAACTTATCTGTCTGAGATGGCAGCCATCGCCACCCGGTAGAACGGCGGCGCGCCATCGGCACCGCTCATGGACGGGTTCTGGCGAAGCGCTTCGGCGGTCGAGAGGTCCCAGGCCGGATCGAAGCCCCGCTCTGTGAGGAAATCCCCGACCTCCGCCGGTTCGAGTCCGTACCGGAAGGGCTCCCCACCTTGGCGGCCTGGGCACTCCCGGGCGGCCCCTTTTCCCCTCTCTCGTTCTCTTCGAAAAGGGACACCCACGTACGTGAAGACGATGCGGCTGCCGGGTGCGCCACTCGACGCGACCCAGGCAAGAGTCTGGTCGACGGCCTCCGGGGTCAGATAACTGAGCACACCCTCCCAGACGTAGACGGACTTCAGCCCGGAAACGAAACCACCCCAGCGTCACGCGTATTCGGCCGTGAGACTGACCGCCACTTCAGGTCCTCAGGCCCGGGTGAAGCGCCTGCCGGCGGTAGGTGAAGCTTCTTCGTCGGGCTGGGGCTTCTGGTTCTCGTCCGCCTGCGAGGCGGCACGCTCCATCGCGGCGATCTTCTCCGGGGTGAGGTCGCCGGCGTTCTCTTCTTCGATCTTCGCGACCCAGGCGGCCCCTTCGGCAGACGCCTGCTCGTCGAACTCCACCTTGCCGCCGCGGTCGAGGGCGAGGTCGATCTCCTTGAACAGGGCATCGACCAGTTCTTCGGTCTTGACCTTCTTGATCGCCTTGCCGCCGGCGAACACGACGCCTTCGTTCTTGGCTCCCGCGATGCCGAAGTCGGCGTTCTTGGCCTCACCGATGCCGTTGACGGCGCAGCCGAGGACTGCTACCTCGATCGGCTCGTCATAGGTCTCCAGGCGCTGCTCGACTTCCATGGTGACCGCGTCCATGTCGAACTGGAGCCGGCCGCAGGTCGGACAGGCGATCAGGACCGGGCCGCGTTCACGCAACTGGAGGGCCTTGAGGATCTCCCAGGCGACCTTGACTTCTTCTTCCGCGTGGAAGGTCGAGAGGCTGATGCGGATGGTGTCGCCGACCCCGTCGGCTAGCAGGGTGCCCAGCCCCACCGCGGACTTGAGCGAACCGGACCACTTGGTGCCGGCTTCGGTGATACCGAGGTGGATCGGATACGGGATCTTCTCGGAGAGGAGGCGGTTGGCGGCGATCGTGTTGGGCACGTTCGTCGACTTGATCGAGACCTTGAAGTTGGTGAAGTCGAGGCTTTCCATCAACTCGACGAACTCGACCCCGGCCGTGACGAGCGCCTCGACGGAGTTCTCGCGTTCGAGTTCATGGAGGTGCTTCGGCAGGGAACCGGAGTTCACGCCGATCCGCATCGGCGTGCCACGCTTGTTGGCCAGCTCGGCGACCTCGGCGACCTTGTCGCGCCCCCCGATGTTCCCCGGGTTCAGCCGGATGCAGTCGGCGCCGGCCTCGATGGCCTTCAGCGCGAGGGTGTGGTTGAAATGGATGTCGGCAATGATCGGGATCGGCGACTTCCTGACGATCACCTTGAGCGCCTCGATGTCCTTGTCGCGCGGGACGGCCACACGGACGATGTCGGCACCGGCCTCGGCGACCCGTTCGATCTGTTCCATCGTCGCGGTCAGGTTCGCCGTCTCGGTCTTCGTCATCGTCTGGACGGCGACGGGGGCACCGCCACCGATCGGGACGCGGCCGACGAATATCTGTCGTTTCGAACTCACTGACTATTCAGGGTACCGGAGGAGGGAATCGGAATCGGGGCGCGCCTTCGGTCGCCATAGACGTCTTGATCCACTCTTCGCGCGGATCAGGGCGGCGAGACCCTGGTTACCTACCAGC
>JBPPMI010000093.1:0-3260 GCA_051305975.1 Solirubrobacterales bacterium | reverse complement strand
CCAATGGGCCCTTCGGCGTTTCATACAGCCTGCCGAAGTTCACTTTCAGTTCCGACATTCCGGGCTCCGTGTTCGAATGCCGAATCGACGATGGCCCGTTCGTTCGATGCGGCTCCCCGCATACGCCGACCGGCCAGGACCTTGGCGTCCACCTAATCCACGGACGCGCGCTCAGTCCGGAGGGAGTCACCGACCTGACCCCCGCGATCCGCAGCTTCACGCTGGGCGTCAAGACCCTGAAAAAGAGTTGCTCGCGCCTGGTGTCCTTCGGTGGCGGGCGGGGGACGGTTTACGGCTCGGATGAATGCACGTTGTTCGAAAACGAAAAGTGCCCGGTCGGATCCGTGTGCACTTCCAAATTCGTGGTTAACGGCGGAGAGAAGGACTTCAGATTCACCCATAGCGTCAACGCGCAGATGGTGACGGCGGGCGCGATTATCGGTTCCAGCGGAGTCACGTGCTGGGTCGATCAGATCCCCCTGGACACCCCTCGGTGCCCTGTCACCGAATCACAGTCCGTTCTGGGCACGGGACAGACCCTCAGAGCCTTCTGCGAAAACATCAGCAGCATTCCTACGGGCTACGACTACGTGCGTGGCCCCGATGAAGACCGACGCATCAGCTGCGACGTTACCTTCACTGTCAGGCCAGCCGGCTCGCTCACCACAATCAGCGCCGGTGACACCGTAAGCATCTTTGCTCCCGGAGCCGGAACCATCGGGATTACCTCTGGGGGACCGGTGGGAACGCGGGCACTGACTACGGTGGCCCGCAAGTCGAAGCCCGCCTTCAAGCCGGCGAAGCGAACCGTGAAGAAGGCCGGGCCGGTGACTTTCAAATTGAAGCTCACCAAGGTGACGAAGAAGAAGTTGAAGAAGAAGGGCAAGGTCAAATTGGCGGTCCGAATCTCGTTCAAGTCCTCGGTGGACGGGAAGTCGATCTCGAAACGTGTTCAGGTCAAGCTGACGAAAAAGGTAAAACGTCAGAAGAAGAAACGCCGGTAGCGACTGGCTGTGATTGGGTTCACGGGGATGGCGCCTGGCGACACCCCCGAGATCGTCCACTTCGAAAGCGGAGAAGAACTCGAAGCCTGGCTCGATGCGAACGGGACCGAAGCGGACGAACTCTGGATCGAGATCCACAAGAAGCACACCGGGGTCAAGTCGCTCACCTGGGCCGAGATCGTCGACGCGGCGCTCTGTTTCGGCTGGATCGACAGCCAGAGCCGCTCGATCGACGAGGACCGCTACCGGCAGCGACTCACCCCGAGGCGGAAGCGCAGCAAGTGGTCGAAGGTGAACCGGGAGAAAGTCGAAGCCCTGGTCAAGTCGGGCCGCATGCGGGAAAGTGGCCTTGCCGAAGTCGATCGTGCGAAGGCGGACGGTCGCTGGGGCGCCGCCTACGACGGTTCTGCCACCGCAACCGTGCCGGACGACCTGGCGAAAGCCCTGAAGGTCAGGAAGCTCGAGAAGGCATATGCCGCCCTCGACTCGCAGAACCGCTACGCGATCCTCCACCGCATCCAGACGGTGAAACGGGCCGAAACGAGGGCCCGGCACATCGAGAAGACCTGCGAGATGCTCGAAAAGGGCGAGAAGCACCACCCCTAGAAGCCGGCACAGCTAGTCTGGCGACGTGAGGATTCTCTACGGGGTCAACGGCGAAGGCATGGGTCACGCGACCCGTTCCGAAGTGATCATCCAGTCGCTGCTGCCGGAGCACGACGTGCGCATCATGGCCTCGGGCGCCGCCTTCAAATACCTCGGTGGCATCTTCGAGAACGTCGAGGAGGTCTTCGGCCCTTCGTTCGCCCTGAAGGACGGTCAGATCCAGCGCTGGCATTCGATCACCGGTTCGCTCAGCGCGGCCCGGAAGGAACTGCCCGAGAACGTCCGGAACACCATCACGAAGATCCACGAGTGGAAACCCGACGTGGTGGTCTGCGACTTCGAGCCGCTCTCCGGGCTGTACGCCCGCTGGTCCCGCACCCCGCTCGTCTGCGTCGACAACATCCACATGATCGACCGCTGCGTCCACGACGCCGGGATCCTCGAAGGCACCGCCGAAGACGCACGCATCGCCCGCGCGGTGGTCAAGGCGATGGTCCCGCCCGCCGGCGACTACGTCATCCCCACCTTCTTCCATCCCGAGCTCGCCCGGGACCGCACCCATCTGGTGCCGCTGATCCTGCGGCAGGAGATCATCGACTCGAAACCGACCCGCGGTGACCACCTCGTGGTCTACTCCGGCGGCGGTGACGAACTCGCCGACGCCCTTCGCGACAGCCCGTTCCCCTGCCACGTCTACGGCATGCGCGACGGCGACGATGTCGGCACCACCGACGGGGCTATCGAATACATGCCGCGATCCGTCGACGGTTTCCTCGAGGACCTGGTCACGTCCCGCGGCGTGATCACCGGTGGCGGCTTCTCACTCCTCGGCGAAGCGGTCTACCTCGGCAAGCCTGTTCTGTCGGTTCCGCTCAAGGGACAGTTCGAGCAGGTGATGAATGCCCGGTACCTCGCCCGCGAAGGATTCGGCGCCTGCACCCTCACGATCGACCACGACATCGTGACCAGTTTTCTCAGCCGGCTCGACGAGTTCGACGAAACCCTCGCCGGTTACTCGCAGGACGGGAACAACGAAGCGATCGAAGTGATCACCAAGACTGTAGAAGCGGCAGCCGAGGAGTCGAGGCGCAACCGCGCCAAGGCCCGGCGCCAGGCAAGAAAGGCACCCCGATGAACAGGAACGCAAAAGCAGGAATCGCACTGGGGGCCGGCGCGTTGTCCGCGGCCGGTGTCGCTTTCTACGGGGCCCAGGTCCCGACCGCCCAGATCTACGGCAAGACGATCTGCCGCGAGCCGGGCGCCGGCAAGCGCCTCTGCCTGACCTATGACGACGGGCCGAACCCGGCGTACACCCCGGGCCTCCTCGACCTGCTCGACGAGCACGATGCGAAGGCGACCTTCTTCCTGATCGGCAAGTGGGCGGAGCGCGAGCCGGAACTAGTGAAGGAAGTCGTCGCCCGGGGCCACGCGATCGGCAACCACACCTTCACCCATCCGACCATGCCCGCCCACCCGGCGGAAAGGATCCGCGAAGAGCTTCGGGCCTGCCGCGAGGCGATCGAGTCCGCCGGCGAGACCTTCTCGACCGTCGACGGCCGCATGCTGATGCGCCCGCCTTACGGCCGCCGCCGCCCGGGCACCCTGCGCGTGCTGAAGGACCAGGGTTACATCGGGGTGACCTGGTCGATC
>JBPPMI010000092.1:0-6290 GCA_051305975.1 Solirubrobacterales bacterium | reverse complement strand
AGGCCCTGGTCCATGGCGATCGGCTGGATCAGCTCGATCGTCATTTCGATGTTGTCACCCGGCATGACCATTTCCGTGCCCTCGGGCAGGTTGGCGACGCCGGTCACATCGGTGGTACGGAAGTAGAACTGCGGCCGGTAGCCGGAGAAGAACGGGGTGTGACGTCCGCCCTCTTCCTTCTTCAGGCAGTAGACCTCGGCCTTGAACTTGGTGTGCGGCGTGATCGAGCCGGGCTTGCAGAGAACCTGGCCGCGCTCGATTTCCTCACGCTTGGTGCCACGGAGCAGACAACCGACGTTGTCGCCGGCGCGTCCCTCGTCGAGGATCTTGCGGAACATCTCGACACCGGTGACCGTCGTGGTCGCGGTCTTCTCGTGGATACCGACGATTTCGATCTCGTCGCCGGTGTTGACGATGCCCTGCTCGATACGGCCGGTTGCGACGGTGCCGCGTCCGGTGATCGAGAAGATGTCTTCGACGGGCATCAGGAAGGGCTTGTCGAGCTCACGGGTCGGCTCGGGGATGTAACTGTCGAGCGCCTCGCCGAGTTCGACGATCCGGGCCTTCATCTCTTCGTCACCGTCGAGCGCCATGGTGGCGGAGCCCTTGATGATCGGCGTGTTGTCGCCATCGAAGTCGTACTCGTTCAGGAGGTCGCGCACTTCTTCTTCGACCAGCTCGATGAGTTCGTCGTCGT
This sequence comes from Solirubrobacterales bacterium, assembly GCA_051305975.1. Classification (GTDB taxonomy): domain Bacteria; phylum Actinomycetota; class Thermoleophilia; order Solirubrobacterales; family 70-9; genus 67-14. Next base: position 5,593 of record JBPPMI010000092.1, on the reverse strand, counting down.
CGACCTGGTCGACCTTGTTGAGGAAGACCACCACGTGCGGCACGTTCACCTGACGGGCGAGCAGGATGTGCTCACGGGTCTGGGGCATGACGCCATCGGCGGCGGAGACCACGAGGATCGCGCCGTCCATCTGCGCGGCACCGGTGATCATGTTCTTGACGTAGTCGGCGTGGCCGGGGCAGTCGACGTGGGCGTAATGACGCGCCGGCGTCTCGTACTCGACGTGAGAGGTCGCGATCGTGATGCCGCGCTCCTTCTCTTCGGGAGCGTTGTCGATCTCGGCAAAGCTCTTCGCTTCGGTGTCGCCCTCGCCGGAAAGCGTTGTGGTGATCGCAGCCGTAAGGGTGGTCTTGCCATGGTCGACGTGACCGATGGTGCCGACGTTCACATGCGGCTTATCGCGTTCGAACTTCTCCTTGGACATCGCTTTCCTGAACCTTTCTTCGAATCTTTTTCTGAAGTTTCTTTTTTACGTCTGAATCAAATGCTAAAGCTTGTTGGTTCGCGCGGGGTGTTGGCCCGGGTCCGGGCGAACTTGGGAAATATAGCCCTTATGCAGGCTGGGGGATTCCTGCCCTACGAGCTCGACCCCGAACCGTCGCCCGAACGGCTTTCCGAGATCTCCTCGGCGATGCTTCCCGGCACCTCTTCGTACCGTTCGAACTGCATCGAGTAGCTGGCCCGGCCCTGTGTGGCGGAGCGCAGATCGGTCGAGTAACCGAACATCTCGCTCAGCGGGACGTAGGCGTCGACGATCAGTCCGGTACCGCGCTGCTCCTGGCCCTGGACCTTGCCGCGGCGACGGGAAAGGTCACCGATCACGTCACCGAGGTAATCCTCGGGAGTGGTGACCTCGACTGCCATCACCGGTTCGAGCAGGGCCGGGTTGGCCTTGCGCGCACCTTCCTGAAGCGCCATGGAACCGGCGATCTTGAAGGCCATTTCCGAAGAGTCGACGTCGTGGTAAGAACCGTCGATCAACTCGACCTTGAGGTCGACCAGCGGGTAGCCGGCCTTGACGCCGTTCTCGAGCGCCTCGGTGATTCCCTGCCTGACGGCCGGGATGTACTCGGTCGGGATGACCCCGCCCTTGATCTTCGACTCGAAGATGAAGCCTTCGCCCGGTGCCGGCTCGATGTTGATGACGGCATGCCCGTACTGGCCGCGGCCACCGGTCTGGCGGGCGAACTTGGCGTTGACCTTCTCGACGCGCTTGCGGATAGTCTCGCGGTAGGCGACCTGCGGCTTGCCGACGTTCGCGGCGACGTTGAACTCACGGATCATGCGGTCGACCAGCACCTCGAGGTGCAGCTCGCCCATGCCGTGGATCAGGGTCTGGCCGGTTTCTTCGTCGGACTCGATCTTGAAGGTCGGGTCCTCTTCCGAGAGGCGCTGGAGGGCGGTGCCCATCTTCTCCTGGTCCGACTTGGTCTTCGGCTCGATCGCGACGGCGATCACCGTGTCCGGGAAAGTCATGGATTCGAGTTCGATCGGAGCATCCGGCGCGGAAAGAGTGTCGCCCGTGCCGGTGTTCTTGAGCCCGACGCCGGCACAGATGTCACCGGAGTAGACCTTTTCGATCTCTTCCCGCGAATTGGCGTGCATCATCAGCAGGCGGCCGACCCGCTCGGTCTTGCCGGTGGTCACGTTGAGCACGCGGCCTCCGGCGTCGAGCGTTCCCGAGTAGACCCGGAAGTAAGTGAGCTTGCCGACGTAGGGGTCGGACATGACCTTGAAGGCGAGCGCGGCGAACGGAGCACTGTCGTCGGCGGGACGGGTGTCCTCTTCGCGTTCTTCGGCGCCCTTGGCCATCGGCAGGAGGCCTTCGACCGGCGGGACCTCGAGCGGTGACGGCAGCAGCGCGACGATAGTGTCGAGCAGCGGCTGCACGCCCTTGTTCTTGAAGGACGAGCCACAAAGGACCGGGGTGACGGTGATCGCCAGCGTCGCTTCCTTGAGCGCCTGCATCAGGAGCTCTTCGGAGATCTCCTCTTCGGCGAGGTACATCTCCATCAGCTTGTCGTCGTGGTCGGCACACGCTTCGACGAGGGCCGCGCGGTACTCCTCGGCCTGTTCTTTCATGTCGTCGGGTACGTCGATGATGTCGATCTCTTCACCGAGGTCGTCCTTGTAGACCGTGGCCTTCATGGTGACCAGGTCGATGATCCCGAGGAATTCCCCTTCGGCACCGATCGGCAGCTGGATCGGCACGGCGTTGGCGCCGAGGCGTTCCTTGATGGTGCGGACCGACATGTAGAAGTCGGCACCGGTGCGGTCCATCTTGTTGATGTAGGCGATACGCGGGACGGAGTACTTGTCGGCCTGGCGCCAGACGGTCTCGGACTGCGGCTCGACGCCGGCGACGGAGTCGAATACGGCGATCGCGCCGTCGAGGACCCGGAGCGAACGCTCCACTTCGACGGTGAAGTCGACGTGGCCGGGCGTGTCGATGATGTTGATGCGATGGTCGAGCCACTCACAGGCGGTGGCGGCGGAGGTGATAGTGATGCCACGCTCCTGCTCCTGCTCCATCCAGTCCATGGTGGCGGCACCCTCGTGAACCTCGCCGATCTTGTGGGTTTTGCCGGTGTAGTAGAGGATGCGCTCGGTCGTCGTCGTCTTGCCGGCGTCGATGTGAGCCATGATCCCGATGTTCCGGGTCTTTTCAAGTGTGAATTCGCGCGGCATGATTTCTCTTGTTTCTCGAAGTTTCTTTAGAAGGTTCAAAGAGCCGGAATCGGCTCCAGGCCAAAAAAAAGCCCCGCAGCGTGCGAGGCCTGCCCGAGCGACGCACGACTATACCAGAGCGAGAGCCCTCGGTTTCTGTTGAAACAACGGATAACCTGCGTAAAGGGTTTCGCCGCCTGTCTTCCGCGCGAAGCGCGGAAGCAGACGTCAGGACCCGATCCTTGTTCTTGCCTGTGGAGGGTGAAGTTGGCTTCAAAGAAACCTGAGCGGAAACCAGACTCTGCCGCCGAGCGGGCCGAGTCCCTGACTTCGAAGCAGGAGGCCGAAACGCCCGAGCCCGGGCAGGCATCGCAGCGCCTCCAGGAGCGAAAGCGCGCCGACGAGAAGTCGGCCCGCGACGGCAAGCCCGTCCTCACCGAGAAGCAGCGGATCGAAGCCCGCCGCAAGCGGCGCGAAAAGAAGAAGCGGGTTCCGCTCACCGGCAACGTGCTCTCCCGTGGTGTGCGCGGCACGATCAACGAAGCCGAGCGGACCTTCCTCTTCCTCGGCCGCAGCTTCCTCGGCGGACTCGACCGGATCAAGCCGCTCGGCGGCGTCATCGTCTCCGCCCTCGCCGGGCTCCTCCGGGTGATCGACAGGGCCGCCACGGCGATTGCGGCACTGGCCGGTTCCGCACTCAAGGCCGTCGGCCGGGTGCTCCTCTCCCTGGACAGGGTGGTGACCACGAGGCGCGCCCTCATCGTCATCGCCCTCTCCGCGGGGGCGCTCCTGATCGTTTCGCAGTTCCTCGACTTCCGCGCGATCGAGATCGGGCAGCCCGGCTACGCCGACGTCCAGGAGATCACCCGGGCCCCGCGCCTGGAAACCGAGACGCCGATCGACAATCACTCACTGCTCCTGTTCGTCGCCGGCGTGCTTGCGGTGCTCGCGGCCGGGGCTTCGGCTTTCACCCGGAAGCGGATCACCGGCCTCGTCCTGGTCCTCACCGGTATCGCAGCCCTGGCGGTGGCCTTCCTGATCGACTTGCCGGCAGGGCTCGACACGGCTGACGCCGAACTCGCCTTCGCGGGCGTCAAGGGCGTGCTGCTATCCGGTTTCTGGCTCGAGGTCGGTGCGGGGGCGGTCCTGCTGGTCTCCGGTCTGGGCCTCGTCCTCGATGCGCCCGCGCCGCGGCGCCGGGAGTCCCGCCGGCGCCACCCGGTGAACAGCCCCGCGACCGGGTCCAGCGCATGAACCAGGCTTCCGCGGGCATCGCCCGCCTGACCGGGATCACTGCCCTGATCGGGGCCCTGCTCGTGATCATCTCCCAGGTGGTCACCGCCTACGCGCTCGAGGACCCGCTCGGCAATGTGATCGCGACCGTGAACCTGCTCGAGAAGCACGGGGTCCTGACCGCCCTGTTCGGCCTGATGGCCGCACTCGCCGTAGTGTTTGCGGTGGCTACCGGCTCACGGGCCGCAACCATCGTGGTGATCGGTCTCGGTGTGGCGGTCGTGCTCGTATTCCTGATCGTCGACGTGCCCGACATCGGCAACACCGGCCTGTACGACACGCCGGGCTCGGGCAACCTCGACGCCACCGGCAAGGCCGCGGCCGGCCTCTGGCTGGAACTGACCGGCGGAGTGATCCTGATCCTCTCGGGCATCGCCCTCAGCACCCTGAACGAACTACAACTCCGGGCGATCGGCCCGGCGAGGAGTACCGACGCATGAAGCAACTGAGCCGCAATTAGATCCCGAGACCACGAAAGTCAGGGATTATCTATGACTTTCGTGGTTTCGACGCCGTTGCGCCCGTAGACCCGGCCCACGAACCGATCACCCCGGGAAACCATCCGGTGCCAAGCGGCGCGCGACCTGGAAGCCTCGCTCGAGAGTCCTACCAGCGGTAGTGGGCGAACGCTTTGTTCGCCTGGGCCATGCGGAAGATGTCGTCTTTCCTCTTCCAGGCTGAACCCTGCTGCTTGGTGGCGTCGAGGATTTCGTTAGCGAGGCGCTCGGACATCGCGTACTCGTTGCGGTTCCTGGAGAAATCAACGAGCCAGCGGACGGCGAGCGTCTTGGCACGGCGGCTCGGCACTTCGACCGGGACCTGGTAGGTGGCGCCGCCGACCCGGCGGGACCGGACTTCCAAAGCGGGGGTCAGCTGCTTGATCGCTTCTTCGAGGGTTTCGACGGCGTCTTCGCCGGAGCGCTCGGCGACGATCGCGAGCGCGTCATACGTGATGCGTTCGGCGGTCGACTTCTTGCCGTGGAGCATCACCTTGTTGATCACCTGCTGGACCAGACGGCTGCGGTACTTGGTATCGGCCTCGACCGGCCGAATCGTCGCTGCGGAACGGCGTGCCACTAGGAGGCCTTCACTCCGTAGCGGGAACGCGCCTGCTTGCGGTCGGATACTCCGGCCGCGTCGAGGGTTCCACGCACGACCTTGTAACGCACACCGGGAAGATCCTTGACTCGACCGCCCCTGATCAGGACGACGGAGTGCTCCTGGAGATTGTGTCCCTCTCCGGGGATGTAAGCCGTTACTTCCATGCCATGGGCCAGACGAACGCGCGCAATCTTCCGGAGGGCCGAGTTCGGCTTCTTCGGAGTGACGGTCGCAACACGAGTACAGACGCCACGCCTCTGGGGAGCGGCGACTTTCTTCTTGTTGCCCTGCCCTGACTTGAGACCAGGGGTAGTGACCTTCTTCTTCGGGCGTTTACGGCCCTTGCGTACGAGTTGATTGGTATTAGGCACGGCGAGGAACAATACAGGAATCGCGGAGAGTCGCTGGTCTGGCCAAACCGGGATCATGCCCGGGTGGCAGAGAAACCTCTTCTGGCAGTGGATGTGGATGGCGTCATCAGCCTTTTCGGCTTCGATGAAACGCCATCCGGTCCCGGTTTTCGGTTCGAACT
>JBPPMI010000091.1:0-2764 GCA_051305975.1 Solirubrobacterales bacterium | reverse complement strand
CGCCGGGGACCGCGCGAGGTCGAGGGGGACAGGCCGGTCGCCGGAGATGTCGCCGTTCGCCAGGCCGCGCAGTCCGGCGACGGTCGGGACCGTCCGCACGTCGATGCCGTGCGCGAGGGCGGCCTCGCCGCCGTTGGCCGGCGGCACGATGATGCCGGCGCTGCCCATCGCCCGGGCCGCTTCGGCCATCGCCAGCGCACCCCGGACCGGCCGGAGCGTCCCGTCGAGGGCGAGTTCACCCGCGAACGCCCACCCGGCGAGTCTCTCGATCGACAACTCCCCCGCCGCACCGAGGAGCGCCGCGGCCAGGGCCAGGTCGAGGCCGGGCCCGACCTTGCGCAGGTCGGCCGGGGCCAGGTTCGCGGTGATGCGCTTCAGCGGAAAGTCGAAGCCGCAGTTGATCAGGGCGGCCCGGACCCTCTCCCGGGCTTCCCGCACCGCCGCATCGGGCAGGCCCACGATCTGGAAGACGGGCAGTCCGCGCTGGACGTCCACCTCGACCCGTACCGGGCGGGCGGAGATTCCGTCGAGGGTGAAAGCGGTCGTTTCGGCGAGCATGGAAGCAGGCTCACAACGCCTCGCTCACGTTGTGCGCGATGGAGTGAAATCAAGGATCACAACGGCCGGGCAAATCGATCACTGTGTCTCGAATCACCGTTCTCGACGCCTACCTTCGGACGATGACCAAACCGATCGATCCAAAGCGGCCTGACCGTCGCCGCGCCACCGGCCGCAGGGCGGAAGACATCTGCGCCGAGCGCCTTCGTCGCGACGGCTGGTGGATCCTCGAGCGGAACTGGCGGATCAAGGCCGGTGAGCTCGACCTGATCGCACGCAAGGGACCGGTTCTCGCGATCGTCGAAGTCAAGGCGACCCACACCGGCCTGTTCACCGGCCCGACGAGTCCGGCCTTCGCGGTCGGACCGAACAAGCAGCGACGGTTGAGGCGCCTGGCTTCGGCCTGGATCGCCTCGAACGGCCGGCGGGTCGCCTTTCAGGAGGTGCGTTTCGACGTGGTCGGGATCCTGTTCAACCGCGATGGGACCCTGGCCGAATACGACCACATCGAAAACGCCTTCTAGGCAGCTTCGCGCCAGTCGCCGTAGGCGGCGGAGTCGAATGAGAGCCGGTGGATGGGTGTCGGTCCGTTCGCCACGATCGCCTGGCGGTGGTCGTCACTGGCATACCCCTTGTGGCCTTCGAAACCGTACTCCGGGTAGAGCAGCCCGGCCCGGATCATGTACCGGTCCCGGGTCACCTTCGCGATCACCGAGGCGGCGGCTACGGCGGCACTCGTGCTATCGCCCTTGACCAGCTTGCGATGGGCGACTTCGCAATCCGGCAGGGAGAAGCCGTCGACCAGGCAGACAGTGTCCGGGCCGGCACCGAGCCCGGACAGTGCGCGGCCGAGGATCTCGATGTTGCTCACGTGCAGGCCGTTGGCGTCGATGTAACGCGACGAACGCATGACCACGCAGACCCGGGTCGCGCAGCGCATGATCACCGGGTAGAGCCGCTCCCGGCTGGCCGCCGTCATCTTCTTCGAATCGTTCAGGTCCTGGAGCAGGCCGTCGCCGAATCCTTCGATGCAGCGCCGGTCCAGGATCACCCCTGCAGCGACGATCGGGCCGGCGAGGCAGCCTCGTCCCGCTTCGTCCGCCCCGGCCACGGTGTTCGCACCGAGTTCGCGGTCGTGGGCAAAGAGGCCGGCAGGATCCGGCCCGGGCTTTCGCCGGGACTTAGCAGCCCCGGTGGAAGCCTTCTTAGAGGCCACCGATGCGCTTGGGCGGCCAGTAGGTGCCAAACGCCTTGCCGATGAGCCACTCTTCCGGAAGCGGACCCCAGAAACGGCTGTCGTCGCTCTGCCCGCGGTTGTCGCCCATCATGAAGAAATGGCCTTCCGGAATCGTTATCTCTTTCGGCAAGTCACAGCCCTGGCCACCGGCGCACGCTTTGATCTCGTAACCGTCCGGCTCTTGAACGACACCGTTGACCACGGGCAGACCGCCCTTCACGGACAGGGTATCCCCCGGTCCGGCGACAATTCTCTTGATGAAGGTGTCGTCGGCCTCTTCGGCGGTTGCCTCGGGGCAGGCCGAGCCTTCCGGCTGCGGCACACCGCATTCCTGGCCGCTTCCGACTCCGGATGGCGGATGGAAGACGACCACGTCGCCCGGCTTGGGGTCGTTGAAGTGGTAGACGAACCGGTTGACCAGAACCCTTTGCCCGACGTCGAGTGTCGGTTCCATCGATCCCGAGGGGATCTGGTACGGCTTGATCAGGAAGGCCTGGATCAGCAGCGCCAGCCCGAGGGCCATGGCTACGATCACGACTAGCTCCACGAAACTCCCCCCGGCCGTCTTCGGCTTGGGGAGTTTCGGACTCAGCTGTCGTCCTTCTCGCTTTGCTCGCCGTCTTCGGCGGGCGCTTCGTCGGCGTCAGGAGTGGCCTCGGCTTCAGCTTCCGGGGCTTCCTCGGCTTCGGGAGCCTCTTCAGCCGAAGCTTCTTCGGCCGGGGCCTCGGCTTCGGTTTCCGGAGTGTCCTCGGCGGGAGCTTCTTCGGCGGCTTCCGCCTCCGGAGCTTCCTCGGCGGGCTTGTCAGCCTTCGGCTTTTCCTTCTTCTCGGTCACACCGGCGGTATCGGCGCTGCCGGCGTTCGGATCTTCGGGAAGTTCTTCCTGTACCTCGCCCGAAGCATCCACCGGACCTTCGGAGCTGACCATGTCTTCGTCGATGCCCCAGCGGCGCTCGGCGACGCGGGCGGC
>JBPPMI010000090.1:0-6292 GCA_051305975.1 Solirubrobacterales bacterium | reverse complement strand
CCCGCGAACCAGAACAACGGTCAGCAGAAGCCGAAGAACGGCAACAAGTAGGGCCAGTTCGCGACTGAGACGAATTCAAAGCGCCCCGCCTCCCAGCGGGGCGTTTTCGTCAGGGTCTCGCCGCCTTGATCCTCGCAGAGCGTGGATCAAGACGTCAGAACCCGATCCTGATTGGCCGCCTCTTGCCCTTAGTCCTTGCCGAACTCGGGCCCGACTTCGGTGAGGAGCGCGGTCTGGGCAGAGACCAGGATCCGCCGGGCGTCTTCGCGTTCCATCTGTCCGTCGAGCCAGAGCCGGCAGGTCGCCTGGTTCAGTCCGCGGTAGGCGTCGTAGAGACCCCTCGTGCGGGAGTTCTCGGTGAGCACATCGGAAAAACTGAGCACCCAGGCCCTGAACTGCATGTCCCAGAGGTTCTCGGCGGCATCCTTCAGCGGACCGGGAGGGATGTTCGGTCCCGATGCGAGAGTGGCGAGCCACGCCTGGCTGTGGTCTTCGAGCACGGCCATCAGTCCGTCGACCCTCTGTTCGACCCGGTCGGGCAGCGAAACCGAAGTGTCCAGGGGCCGGGGGGCCTTGTCCGGCGTGATTTCGCGCATGATCGCGGCGAGGATGTCGTCCTTGCCGCCGAAATAGTGGTGGATCAGGCCGCGGGCGACGCCTGCCCCGTCGGCGATCTGCTGAACCGAGATCTCGTCGTAGGGCCTCGTGGCAAACAGGCGCTCAGCCACTTCCATCAACTCCTGGCGCCGCTCAGCGGCGGAGATGCGGTTGGCCATGGTTGAACCGTACAGGGCTATTGATGATTACAACTGTGCGTGATAACGTACGACCATGGCGACGAAGACCCCTGCGAAACCCACGGCATTCAATGCCGACGCAGTAGCCGACAGCGCTGCGGTCGGCGCCCGGGTGAAGGCCCTGCGCGAAGCGATGAACCTGTCGCTCAGGGACCTGGCCGAGCGCAGCGGGGTCAGCGCCACGATGCTGTCGCAGGTCGAGAGAGGGGCGACCAGTCCGACGCTGGCGGTCGCCTCGAAGATCAGCTTCGGCCTCGACCTGAGCCTGTCGCAACTGCTGCGCCTCGACGAGACCCCGCACGTAGTCGTCAGCCGCTCTTCCGAGCACCGCCGCCAGAAGCGCGGGGGGCACCAGATCGAAGAATTGACTCCGCCCCTGCCGGGACTGCGGGCCGACGTTTCGGCGCACGTGCTCGAGCCGGGCAGCAGTACCGGCGGCAAGGGCGACAGCCCGATGCACGAGCCCGGCAGCCGGGAAACCGCCGTCGTGCTGGAAGGTGAGCTGGTGCTCGTCTTCGAGCAGGACCGCCACACCTTGAGCCAAGGCGACAGTGTCACTTTCGATGCCGACCTGCCACACCACTTCGAGAACGAAAGCGACGGACCGACCAGGTTCGTCGCAGTAATCGCCGCCGGCCTCCGCCGCGGCTAGAAAGGACCACATGCCGAAGACGATGTTCGAAAAGATCTGGGAGGCCCACGAAGTCCGTGAGGAGCTGATCTACATCGATCTGCACCTCGTGCATGAGGTGACTTCCCCGCAGGCCTTCGAGGGCCTGCGCATGACTGGGCGCACCCTGCGGCGACCCGACAAGACGGTCGCGACCGCGGACCACAACGTGCCGACCGACGGTACCCCGACCGCCAACATGATCAAGGACCAGCTCTCGCGCAAGCAGGTGGAGACCCTGGAAGAGAATGCCGCCGAATTCGGCATCCCGGTCTACAGCCTCGGCTCCGACACGCAGGGCATCGTCCACGTAATCGGCCCGGAGCTCGGTCTGACCCAGCCCGGCAACACGATCGTCTGCGGCGACTCGCACACGTCGACCCACGGTGCCTTCGGTGCGCTGGCATTCGGCATCGGTACCTCCGAGGTCGAGCACGTGATGGCTACCCAGACCCTGGTCCAGCGGCGTCCGAAGACGATGCGGATCAACTACACCGGCAAGCTCAGCGAGGGGGTCACCTCGAAGGACCTGATCCTGGCCACGATCGGCCGCCTCGGCACCGGAGGCATGACCGGTTACGTCGTCGAATACGCGGGTGAGGCGATCCGTGAACTGACGATGGAGCAGCGTCTGACCGTCTGCAACATGACGATCGAAGGCGGAGGCCGGGCCGGCATGATCGCACCCGACGAGACCACCTACGAGTACATGCGCGGCAAGCCCGGAGTCCCCGATGACTTCGAGGCCGCGGTCGAACAGTGGAAGCAGCTGCCGACTGACGAAGGCGCGACCTTCGACCACGAGATCGACATCGACGCCTCGGCGATCTCACCGATGGTCACCTGGGGCACGACTCCGGGCATGGTCGTCGAAGTGACCGACCGGGTCCCCGATCCGGCTGCCCTCCCGACCGCCGGCGAGCGTGAATCGGCCGAGCGGGCCCTCCAGTACATGGGCCTCGAGGCCGGGACGCCGATGGAAGAGGTCAAGCCCGAGCGGGTCTTCATCGGCTCCTGCACAAACTCACGGATCTCGGACCTGCGGGAAGCCGCGGGTGCCATCAAGGGCCGCAGGGTCGCGGACACCATCCGCGCGATGGTCGTACCCGGCTCGGCGCTGGTCAAGGCCCAGGCCGAAGAAGAAGGGCTCGACAAACTCTTCGAGGAGGCAGGATTCGAATGGCGGGGCGCCGGCTGCTCGATGTGCCTCGGCATGAACCCGGACACGCTCTTCGAAGGAGAACGCTGCGCCTCGACCTCGAACCGGAACTTCGAAGGACGACAGGGCAAGGGAGGGCGGACGCATCTCGTCAGCCCGACCATGGCCACCGCCGCCGCGATCGAAGGCCATTTCGTCGACATCAGGAACTGGAGCTAGAGGACATGGAAGCAATAAACATCATCGAAGGCGAAATTTCGTTCCTCGACCGGAGCGACGTCGACACCGACCAGATCATCCCCAAGCAATTCCTGAAGAGGGTGGAGCGCACCGGATTCGGCGAGTTCCTCTTCTACGACTGGATCCGCGACGGCGAGATCGTGCTGCACCCGCATCCGATCCTGGTCTCTGGCCACAACTTCGGCTCGGGTTCCTCCCGCGAGCACGCGGTGTGGGCGCTGCACCAGTTCGGTTTCAAAGCCGTGATCGCACCCTCGTACTCGGACATCTTCTATTCCAACTGCACCAAGAACGGCTTCCTGCCGGTGGTGCTGGAAGCGGACGAGTGCAAGGCGATCGCCGCCGCCGGCCAGGCTCGCATCGACCTCGAGAACCAGAATGTTTCCTGGGAGGGTGGCGAGGCCGGCTTCGAGATCGACGGCGAGATCAAACGGCGCCTGCTGGGGGGCCTCGACGACATCGCCCTGACCCTGATGGGTGAAGACGAGATCGAGGCATTCGAGAACGGGCCCGGCGGTTCCTTCGGGCCGAACACCCAGGCGTTGGCATGAGCCATCGCGCTGGCGTGAGCGGGAAGCCCGCCGACTGGGATGCGACCAAGTACGCACGGGTAGCCACTCCGCAGCGGGAGTGGTCCGATGCCGTGCTCGCGCGGCTGGACCTCGAAGGCATCGAGACGGTCATGGACGCCGGCTGCGGCAGCGGCGAAGTGACCGCCCACCTGCTTGAACGGCTCCCGGAAGGATGGGTCCTCGCCGTCGACGGATCGCCGTCGATGGTCGAGAAAGCCCGCGAGAACCTGGACGACGACCGGGTGAGCTACCTGGTGCAGGACCTGTCCGAGCTCGAAGTCGATGAACCGGTCGACCATGTCTTCTCGAACGCCACGTTCCACTGGATCCTGGACCACGAGAAGCTCTTCTCGGCGCTTCACCGGGCGACGAAACCTGGTGGCATGCTGGTCGCCCAGTGCGGCGGGCGCGGCAACGTTGCCGAAATCGTGGAAGCACTCGAGCGGGTCACCCGCGAGGTACCTTTCGTCGAGTACACGGGTGATGTGACCAGCCCCTGGAACTTCGCGGGACCCGACGAGACCGAGATGCGCCTCATCGCGGCCGGATACGAAGACGTGAACTGCTGGCTCGAAGAACGGATCGCGCACCCCGAGGACCCTCAGGGGTTCTTCGAGGCTTCGACCCTGGCGCCGCTCGGGGAGATCCTTCCGGCCGAGCACTTCCAGCCGTTCAGCGATCGCATGATGGAAGTGATGGGGCAGCCTGACAGCTTCAACTACGTTCGTCTCAACATCGAGGCCCGCCGGGCCTGATCCGAACTCCAACTCCAAGGAACGACCAAGACCATGAGTGAAAGCAAGAAGATCGTCGCACTGCCCGGAGACGGAATCGGACCCGAGATCGTCGATGCCGCGAAACAGGCCCTCGATGCCGTCGGCAGCTTCGAATACACCGAGCACCTGATCGGTGGCGCTTCGATCGATGAGCACGGAGTTGCCCTCACGGACGAGGTAATCGAAGCCTGTCGCCAGTCCGATGCCGTGCTCCTCGGAGCGGTCGGCGGACCGAAATGGGACGAAGCCGTGGCCGAGGACCCGACCGCTCCCCGGCCGGAACAGGGGCTCCTCGGTATTCGCAAGGCCCTCGGTCTGTTCGCCAACCTGCGGCCGGTCAAGCCATTCGAGGCGCTGATCGAGTCGAGCCCGCTGAAGGAAGACCGGATCAAGGGCACTGACCTGCTGGTCGTCCGCGAACTGACCGGCGGCATCTACTTCGGCGCCAGCGGCCGTCGCGACGACAACGGCGGCACCGCCTACGACGAATGTGCCTACTCGGTCCCGGAGATCGAGAGGATCACTCGGGCCGCCTTCGATGCGGCCCGGCAGCGTGCCATCGGCCGGGATGCCGGTCCACGCGTCACTTCGGTCGACAAGGCGAACGTTCTCGAGAGTTCCCGGCTCTGGCGAGAGACTGTGAAGATCGTGGCCGAGGAGTACCCCGAGGTCGAGCTCGACCACATGCTGGTCGACAACACCGCGATGCAGCTGGTCAGCCGGCCCGCCGACTTCGACGTGATCGTCACCGAGAACCTGTTCGGCGACATCCTCAGCGACGAAGGGGCGATGCTCACCGGTTCGCTTGGAATGCTGCCGTCGGCCTCGATGGGCGCCGAAGGCGAGCCCGGCCTGTTCGAGCCGGTTCACGGCTCGGCCCCGGACATCGCCGGTCAGGGCAGCGCCAATCCGCTCGCGACGATGCTCTCCGCGGCGATGATGCTCCGTTACGGCCTCGGCGACGGCGAACCCGCCGACCGGATCGAGGCCGCCGTGGATGGTGTCCTGGCCCAGGGCCTTCGCACCCCTGACCTCTATTCCGGCGCCGAAAGCGAAAACAAGGTAGGGACCGAAGAAGTCACCGCGGCAGTGCTCGCGCAACTCGCCGGGTAGCGTTACCATTCGTCGTTCACCGATTCGAGAAGGAGAAACACGTGGAAAAGGCTGAGTTCATATGGCATAGCGGCAAATTTGTCCCCTGGGACGAGGCGCAGGTGCACGTACTCAGCCACGGACTCCACTACGGAACCGGCGTCTTCGAGGGCGTCCGCTGCTACGACGGTGAACAGGGTCCGGCGATCTTCCGCCACAAGGAGCACCTGAAGCGGCTCCACCAGTCGGCGCAGATGTACTACCTCGAACTGCCCTACACCGAAGAGGAAATCGGTGAGGCAACCCGTGAGCTCGTCCGGAAGAACGGCCTTCGCGACTGCTACATCCGTCCGCTGGCCTTTCGCGGCTACGGCGAGATGGGTCTTTACGCCAAGTCGGCCCCGGTCGAGCTGATCATCGCCGCCTGGCCATGGGGGGCGTACCTGGGCGAAGACGGCAATAAGCATGGCATCCGCGCCAAGGTCTCTTCCTGGCGCCGTATGTCCGGTGCCGGCCTGGTCCCGCACGCCAAGGCGTCGGGACAGTACCTGAACTCAATCCTCGCCAAGACGGAATCGGCCAACGCCGGTTACGAGGAGGCGATCCTGCTCGACGACCGGGGTTTCGTCTGCGAAGGCTCGGGCGAGAACATCTTCGTGGTCAAGGACGGCAAGGTGGCAACGCCGCCGCAGGCCGCCTCGATCCTCGACGGCATCACCCGAAAATCGGTAATGCAGATCCTCGAAGATCGCGGTTACACCTGCATCGAGCGCGACCTGGCCCGGTCCGAGCTCTACACCGCCGACGAAGTCTTCATGTGCGGCACCGCCGCCGAGATCGTTCCGGTCCGTGAGATCGATGACCACCCGCTGGGCGAGCCCGGCGAGGTCACCCAGATGGTCCAGGCGAAGTTCGAAGACGCGATATACGGCCGCGCACCCGAATACTCGGAATGGTTGGACCTTGTCGGTGAACCGAGTAAAGTC